>JANMUW010000497.1:0-17783 GCA_031392105.1 Acidobacteriota bacterium
TTGTCGACCTCTGGAATCAGCTCATTGACGACATAGCTTTCATATTTGTCACTCGGCTTGGTCGCGCTGTCTGTATAAAATCCGTTACCGCCTTCGACAAAGACCATGATGACCCTTTGCTGGTCGGTGTATTTCGCCGAGCTGAGCTTCGTCACCTTGTGGTCTCCCCCAAGGCCATGGAGCATATAGATCACTGGAAACCGCATTTCTTTTTCGGTTTCGTAATTGGCGGGCAGGATGACGGTGTATGCCATCGGCCGCGTCATCAGTTTACTGTCGAGCTGATAAGTCTTGATCGCCGGAGCGTTGGCTGGAATCGCAGACGCAGTAGACGGAGATGACTGCTGGGAATAGGCCGTCAACGTAACCGCGAAAATTGCGACCAGCAAGATTCTTGACGTCACATTCTTCATCAGCTCCTGCCTTATTTTATCGATGTTCGAATTTGGCTAAAAATATTGTCGGCCGTGATCGGCATGCCGTCGTAGTTTAGAACCGACACGAGCTTCGAAGCATCCACTCCGAGCTCGATCATCATCAGGCTGCGGAATTGAGCGTCGCGATTTTGCTCGATGACGAATATCCGATCATGCGAATCGACGAAGTCGCGGAATGCCTGACCGAATGGAAACGCTCGTACGCGCATCGCGTCGAGGTGAACATCTTCCTCGGCAAGGAGCTCGATCGCCTCTTCTGCAGCGTAGGTTGAGGTGCCGAAGAAAATGACACCCGCCATGGTCGCAGAATGAGGAATGAACGAGAGGGAAGTCTCACCCAGATCCCTGGTCCCAAGACCCTCAGCCTTCATCCTTCCACCTTCGTTCTTCATCACATAGAATTCCGGCTGCGGCACGAGCTCCTTCGCCGTATCCCATTTGCGTGCCAGGCGATCCACATTGCGGCGATACGCATCGCCGTCCTCGGTGTAGACGGCGTATTCGTCGCGTGACGATCCGCGCGTAACAAAGGCTCCGTAGGTCGTGTGCGTGCCCGGGATCGTGCGGTATGGAATGCCATCGTCGTCGATATCGAGATAGCGACCGAATTTGCCGCGGAACTGTTGGAGCGGCTCGCCGGCGGTTTCGCTGCTGCCGTCATGGCCCGGGAGATCCGCCGCGTTGTGGCGGGCGCCGTTGCCGGTGCTGTCACCGGGATTATCAGCTTCGTGAAGACTTAAAGCACGGGCTCCGGCGACGGACGACGTAGAGATGCGATCGAGTTGTTCGCTAGTCAAGACTTTTCCGCGATCGTAGACAAGCGAGTCGTCCCACGTGAGCGGTTCGGTGATGTGATCGTTCATGCCGAGATCGAGATCCGTCATCACGATCACCGGTGTCTGCAATCTCTCCGTAAGATCGAAAGCCGCGGCCGTCATCTCGAAACATTCCTTCGGCGATGCCGGGAACAGCAGCGGATGTTTTGTGTCGCCGTGCGATGCGTAGGCCGCGAGCAGAATATCCGATTGCTGAGTTCGCGTCGGCATACCGGTCGAGGGACCCGTGCGCTGTACGTCGATCAAAACGGTCGGCACCTCGGCAAAATATCCGAGGCCGAGGAACTCATTCATCAGCGAGACGCCCGGTCCGCTTGTCGCCGTGAACGCACGTGCACCATTCCATGAAGCGCCCATCACCATCCCGATCGCCGCAAGCTCGTCCTCGGCCTGCACGATCGCGTAATTGTGCTGGCCGGTCTCGGCATCGACGCGATACTTGGTGCAGTACTTCGCAAACGCATCGACAACCGATGTCGATGGCGTGATCGGATACCATGCCGCGACCGTAGCTCCCGCGTAGATCGCTCCGAGGGCGCACGCGGAATTACCGCTGTATAGAATTTTGTCGCCGAGCAGATCACGACGTTCGACACGCAGATCGAGGGGGCATTCGAAATGTTCGCGAGAATAATCGACGCCAAGATTCAGTGCTTTGATATTCGGCTCGATAAGCTTTTCCTTTCCTCTGAACTGTTCGCCGACGAGCTGCTCGAGCACTTCGAACTCGATCCCAAACAGAGCAACGAGGGCTCCGATGTAAACGATATTCTTGAACAACTGCCGCTGACGAGCGTCTGTGAACTGAGCGTTGCAAAGGTTCATCAACGGGATGCCAACGTGAGTGATGTCGGTGCGATCGTAACCCGGCGGTAGCGGCTTGGAGCTGTCATAAAGAAAGTAGCCGCCCTCGTGCACATCCGCATAATCCTTTCTCATCGACTGAGGATTGACCGCGACCATGAGATCGACGCCTTCGCGACGACCGAGATATCCCTTTTCGCTGACGCGCACCTCGTACCATGTCGGCAGGCCCTGTATGTTCGACGGAAAAATATTCTTCGGCGTCACCGGAATACCCATTCGGAATATAGCTTTAGTAAACAGAGCGTTCGCCGAAGCCGAACCGGTGCCGTTCACATTCGCAAAGCGAATCACGAAGTCGTTGATCTTGGTGTCATTCGTCCCGCTGTTATCTTCAGGGGAAGGGGCGTCTTTCATATTTCTATAATGTGCGTTTTCAGTGACGGCTTGATCTTACGGACAATCATAGTGCGTCGAAGGCGAAAAGTGAAGATTCGAAAGCCACCGTGTGATGCAGGTTAAGCCCTTGGACGAATGTCAACGCGAAGGTCCGGTTCTATTCCTTGTGTCCCGTGTTTTCCGTCGTTCCTGGTTGTCTACGGGAGCAAGCACGCAATACACGGAATTCACGGAACAGAACAAGGAAGCTTGCACGTTCCATGACCCGTCTTATGTGACGCAGCGCACGGTCGAAGCGTCGCGTTTGAGCTACCGTGTCTAAATACAGTTTATAAACGCAAATCCCCAGCCCACGGCCGTTTACGCCGTTAAAGGACAAACATGAAAAAACTCTGGATTTTACTTGTCTCGATATTCGTATTTTCATTCGCAATACTGGGTTGGGTCGGAACTGAGATCTTCCGCCAGGCTCCGCCGATACCCAAGCAGGTCGTGACTACCGCCGGCGAAGTATTGATCCCGGAAGGGGCTGTGTTGGATGGGCAGAACGTCTGGCAGGCGATGGGCGGGATGCAGGTCGGTTCGATCTGGGGACACGGAAGCTACGTTGCGCCTGACTGGACGGCCGATTATCTTCATCGTGAGGCGCTGTTCATTCTCGATGAGTGGTCGGCGGGACAATTCTCTCGCGGTGGAATGCCGAGCGAGCAGCAGGCGATGTTAAAGCAGCGTCTTCAGGATCTGCTGAGAACGAACACGCACGACGAAGCGACGAACACGATCAAGGTCGACCCGATCCGGAAACGTGCTTTCGAAAGCAATCTCGCCCATTACAGCCGGATCTTTTCTGACGGCAGCTCCGAATACGCGATACAGAAAAACGCACAGTCCGATCCGGTCAAGCTTCGCCAGTTGACAACATTTTTCTTCTGGACAGCGTGGGCATCAGCGGCGAATAGGCCGAACAACACTATCTCGTACACGAGCAACTTTCCGTCTGAGCCGCTTGTCGGAAATGTTCCGACAAGCTCGGCGATCGTCTGGACCGGAGTCAGCGTTATCATGCTGATCGCAGGCATCGGCGCCATGGTCTGGTTCTATGCCGGCTGGCACAAAGAAGCCGACGAGCGGGACACGCCGGACGAAGATCCGCTGATCGGCGAAACGCTCACGCCTTCGCAGAAAGCCACGGTCAAATATTTCTTCGTCGTCTCGCTGCTCTTCCTTTTGCAGATCGTGATGGGAATAATTACGGCGCACTACGGTGTCGAGGGCGGTGGATTCTATGGAATTCCGCTGCAGGATTATCTGCCTTATGTAGTGACGCGAACGTGGCATACGCAGCTCGGTATCTTCTGGATCGCGACGGCGTGGCTCGCCGCCGGGCTCTTCATCGCGCCGTACATCTGTGGTTATGAGCCGAAGCGCCAAAAGCTGGGCGTCGATCTATTGTTCGGTGCCTTGCTGATCGTCGTGCTGGGTTCGATGGCCGGGCAGTGGATGAGCGTCATGCATATGCTGCCGGGCGACCTCTGGTTTTGGTTCGGCCACCAGGGATACGAATACGTCGATCTTGGCCGCGTCTGGCAAGCGGCTTTGTTTGTCGGACTATTGCTATGGCTTTTCCTGATCGCTCGCTCCGCGATTCCCGCACTCAAGAAAAAGGAAACGCCCGGCCGTTCGCTCGTCATGCTTTATCTTCTGACGACCGCGGGCATCGCGCTCTTTTACGCACCGGGATTGTTCTGGGGAATGCGGTCGCATCTGACGGTCGTTGAATACTGGCGATGGTGGGTCGTGCATCTCTGGGTCGAAGGATTTTTCGAGGTGTTTGCGACGGTCGTTATCGCATATCTTTTTGCGCGACTTAGGGTCATCCGTCCCGAACACGCGGCGTACGCTGCCCTGCTCTCTGGCGCGATCTATTTGAGTGGGGGCATCATCGGCACACTGCATCATCTTTATTTCGCCGGAACACCGACGGTGGCGCTAGCGTTTGGATCGGTCTTCAGCGCCCTTGAGATCGTTCCGCTCGTTTTCGTCGGTTACGAGGCACTCGAGAATATCCGCCACTCGAAAGTTCGCCCATGGCTCGCGCAATACAAATGGGTCGTTTACTTTTTTGTTGCGGTCGCATTTTGGAATCTTGTCGGCGCGGGAATCTTCGGCTTCATGATCAACCCGCCGATCGCTCTCTACTACATGCAGGGATTGAACACGACCGCCGTTCACGCGCACGGAGCGCTCTACGGCGTGTACGGAACACTCGGGCTCGCCCTCCTCCTCTTTTGCATGCGGGCGATGCAGCCTGAGCGCAAGTGGAACACGAAACTACTTGGCTTCGCTTTTTGGGCGATCAACATCGGGATGTTTCTCGAGATCATGCTCAGCCTGCTGCCGATCGGATTGCTTCAGACCTACCAGTCCGTCAACGAAGGCTACTGGTACGCCCGAAGTCCGGAGTTTATGCAGACGAGTCTGATGCAGACTTTGCGATGGATGCGTCTGTTCGGCGACACGATCTTTGCGATCGGAGCGATCGCGTTCGTCTGGTTTGCGATAGGCCTAATGATCCGGAAGCAGGGGACTGAGCCGGCCATTCTCGCCGAACCTGCGGAGGCGTAAACTACTTCATATACATATGAAGGACATCGAAAACAGGGATGACATCGACCGGCTGATGCAAGTCTTTTACGAGCGCGTCCTCGTCGACGACGTGGTCGGATATATCTTCACCGACGTCGTCAAGCTCGATCTTGAACATCACCTTCCGATCATCGGCGACTTTTGGGAAAGCTCCCTTTTCGGAACACCGGCGTATGCCAAGCACGGGCGAAACCCGATGTTGGTTCATAAGGAGCTCCATGCGAAATCAGCGCTTACTCAGGAACACTTCGCGCGATGGCTGGAGATTTTTACTGCGACGGTTGACGATCTCTTCGTCGGCGAGCAGACGAATCATCTTAAGATGCGAGCCAAGGCGATCGCGATTCGCATGCTGGAGTTTTTAGGTGTTGAAGACTCGGGAGCCGTCAAGCACGATGACATCCACGCAGCGAATCAAGACTCCTCTACTGGATAGGAGGCGTGCTCAGCCGCTTCGGCTGACGGGTAAGAATCGGATTCCTATTCCTATTCCTATTCCTATTCTATTCCCGACCCCGCCTCGTAAAGCCTGGGCGCCCCTCTTATTCAGGAGGGGAGTCCTTGGTGGTCCGGGACTTTTTGAATTCCATCGTACCGTCATCCACTCGCCCGTATCGCAGCATCGAAAGGTCCTTGACGTAATTTTGATGCAAACGCCACGGAGTTTTTGAACCCTGGCTTGGGAGTGTATGGAGTGCACGTTCGACGTAACCCGACGTGAAGTCGAGAACGCGTTCGGGTTTGACGGAAGGATCTTTGAGCCGCGGCGTGCACTGCCGGAATCCGCGGGCGTCCATGTAGTTCAGTATCCGGCAGACATACTCCGCCGTCAGATCGCATTTCAACGTCCACGATGCGTTCGTGTATCCAAACGCAGACGCGGCGTTTGGGACATTGCTGTACATCATTCCTTTGTAGGCGATCGTCTTCGACATGTCGACCGGCTCGCCGTCGACGACGAGCTGCAATCCCGCCATCAGCTTCAGATTGAGCCCAGTCGCAGTGACGATGATATCGGCGTCAAGCTGCTCGCCGGACTTCAACAGCAGGCCGGTTTCAGTGAAGGTGTCGATTTGATCGGTGACGATCGACGCACGTCCTTCGCGGATCACCCGAAAAAGATCTGAGTCCGGGACAAGACAAAGCCGCTGATCCCATGGATCATACGTCGGCGAGAAATGCGTAATGTCGTACTCGTCTCCGAGTTCTGTTCGAACACCTTTCGCTATTAGTCGCTTCATCGTCTCCGGACGCTTTCGCGAGAGCACGTAGAAGAACATCTGGAGAAACACGTTCTTCCAGCGCGTGATCGCGTACGACGCCTTCTCGGGAAGCAGCCTGCGAAGGAAATTCGCAACGCGGTCCTCGGCCGGCAGCGTCATGATGTACGTCGGCGAGCGCTGGAGCATCGTGACATGCTCCGCCTGATCCGCCATCGCGGGTACGAGGGTAACTGCGGTTGCACCGCTTCCGATCACGACGATGCGCTTATTTTTATAATCCAGATCTTCGGGCCATTTCTGCGGATGAATTATCTGTCCCTTGAACTTTTCTGTGTTGTTCCATTTTGGAGTGTACCCATTTTCGTAATCGTAATATCCGGTGCAGAGGTAGAGAAAATTGCAGGTAAAGGTCTTCACTCCGCTTTTCGTTTCCGATTCAACCGTCCAGAGCGCGTCATCGGATGACCACGACGACTGGGTTACTTTATGGCCGTAGCGGATCTTTCTGTCGACTTTAAATTCGCCGGCCGTGTCTCGGATGTAATTTAGGATCGCCGGGCCGTCCGCGATCGCCTTCGCATCTCGCCACGGACGAAATCTGTAGCCGAGCGTGTACATGTCCGAGTCCGAACGCACGCCCGGATAGCGAAACAGATCCCACGTCCCACCCATCGCCTCGCGTCCTTCGAGGATCACGAAACTCTTCTGCGGACAGGCCATGCTGAGTTGGCACGCCGCACCGATTCCTGAGAGGCCTGCTCCTACGATAATGACGTCGAAGTGATCCATCGAGGACATATTAGTTTGTTCCACCGAGAAAAAGAATTGGAGTTCCGTCCGCCTCGGCTTATTTGTGCAGAGGATCTTCGTTCGATCGTTGCCCTCCTTGGGCTAAGACATTTAGCTTTCGAAGAATTTAGAAATATTCAAGACGGCCTGTCCTGGGATATTTAGAATAGGCGGGTAGCAGCCGCGTAGCGGCCGCACGCATTTAGCCGTGGCCTTCAGGCCACGGTCAAGGACCGCAGCGAGTATACCGCGTCAGCGGTAGATGAATAGAATCGGCGCGACGATGGCGAACACATACTCCCAACTTTTCTACCATATCGTCTTCAGCACGAAAGGGCGGCGTAACTTTATCCACCAGGAGTTCGAAGATCGTGTTTGGGACTACATAGGCGGGATCGCGCGGAAACGTGACGTAACCTCCTTGAGAGTTGGCGGTATCGAGAATCATGTTCACGGACTTGTTATGGCGAAGCCGGTCGTTCCTCCGTGCAAGATTCCAATGTTGCTAAAAGGCGGCTCCTCCAAGTGGATTCACGACGAATTCTCGAACCTGAGCGTTTTCGGCTGGCAGGACGGCTACGGGATATTCTCCGTAAGTAAATCTCAAGTTCCCGACGTCATTAGATACATCGAGAATCAACGCGAGCATCACCGTGGCGAGACGTTCGAAGAGGAATATATTTCGCTCTTGAGGCTGCACGGTATCGATTACGACCTGCAATATGTTTTCGATTGATTTCAACTACCGCTGACGCGGCAGGAATACGTCGCCGATACCGTGGCCTGAAGGCCACGGCTAAATGCATTCGGTCGCTCCGCGACGCGCCCGGCCTCAAGCCGCAATCCAACGACCGTTTTGACTCGACGCGCAATCCGACGACCGCCTACCTCGACCTCCTACCGATGGACTGACCGCGTAGCGGCCAGACGCCTTTAGCCGTGGCCTTCAGGCCACGGTCGGAGAAACCAAGACATTCTTGCCGCGTCAGCGGCAATTGAACCAACTGCCGCTGACGCGGCAGGAACGCGGTCGACGGATTACCGTGGCCTGAAGGCCACGGCTAAATGCTTGCGGCCGCTCCGCGGCTGCTCGCCAGATGATGTGCCGCCATTCTAAAAACGAAGGCGGTGCTTACTTCGCTGGATCGTTACTTGCGAAGAATTTGTCCGCGTTCGCCACGGTTTCTTCCGGGTTATTTCTTGTAGTTGCTGGTTGACACCCCACTCGTGGCCGTAGGATCTCTCAACTTTCCATAGCGTGCGCCCCAATGGAAAATGCGGAGCCTTTCCGCACACCGCGGGGCCGCAGCTATAAGTTATCCGTGCTTAATTTGCTCGGCGTTCTGTGCGGTCATGCCCCACGCGACATAAAGCGATCGATTCATCTCAAAGGGATCTGTGAGCTCGCTCGGGTCCGGAACCAATACGATAAACACCGCTGTCGCTTCGTCTCCGCCAATCTTGCCACCGACCCACCGTGGCCGAATCATCAAATAGGAATAGTCTTGTCCGTCGTAATCAACCGAAGTCTCGAGAGCTACCGAATACCAGTCCTTTGCGCCACCAGCGCCCGTAAAGCGCCGGAGGACTTTGCAATATTGCGGCGTGAAGGCTTTCTCGAACCTATGGTTCTGATCGAAATACTGAAGCCAAATCTGTTTGCCGACAACCCTGTCCAACTCACCCGTGATCATGTCCATTCCCACCGCATCCATACTTAATCTCACCCGCCTTCGTTACGTTGTACCAGAATTTTTGCATGTCCCAGGCGGCGGTCGGGCAGCGTTCGGCGCAGAGACCGCAGTGGAGGCAGACGTCTTCGTCCTTGACCATGATGCGTTTGGTTTGCGGCAAAATGTCCGAGACGTAGAGGTCCTGCGTGAGATTGAGGGCGGGAACTTTCGCGCGGGCACGGAGCTCTTCCTCTGTACCGTTCGCGGTGAAGGTGATGCAGGCCGTCGGGCAGATGTCGACGCATGCGTCGCACTCGATGCACTTCGGTGTATCGAAGACCGTCTGGACATCGCAGTTCAGACAGCGCTCGGCCTCTTTAAAACCGGCAAGCCGATCGAATCCCATCTCGACTTCCTGTTTGCGATTGACGAGTGTCTTCGTCTTCGGAGCCTGCGGGACGACCAGGCGATCATATTCGTCGATCTCGCTGTCGTATGCCCATTCGTGAATGCCCATCTTCTGGGAAACGAGATTCACCATCGGATTCAGTCGATTGACCAGGAGATTTTTTCCGTTACACAGCAGATCTATCGAGACGGCAGCTTGATGTCCATGAGCGACGGCGGTGATGACATTCTCCGGCCCGAACGCAGCGTCGCCGCCGAAGAAAACTTTCGGATGCGTCGATTGGAAAGTCGTCTTATCGACGATCGGCATTTCCCATTTGTCGAAGTCGACGCCGATGTTGCGCTCGATCCAGGGAAACGAATTCTCTTGACCAATTGCGACTAGCACGTCATCGGCCGGATAGAAAACTTCGGGCTCGCCGGTCGGAACAAGTGAGCGTTTGCCGCTTTCGTCGTAGACGGCTTTTACTTTCTCGAACATCACGCCTTTCAATTTCGGATTGCGGATCGCGGATTGCGGATTTTCTTCACTCCCCGTGTCCCCGCGTCCCCGCGTCTCCGCGTCAGAAGCGTCGTCCTCGTACTCGATCACGAACGACTTCGGGACGTGATTGTCGATGATCGGAATGTCCTCGTGCTGTGCGTCTTCCTTTTCCCATGGCGACGCTTTCATCTCGGCGAACGGCGAGCGAACGATAACCTTCACATCTTCGCCGCCAACACGACGCGCCGTGCGGCAGCAATCCATCGCGGTATTTCCACCGCCGAGGACGATGACGGTTTTTCCGATCTTGCTAGTGTGCTCGAACGCGACACTGCCGAGCCAGTTGATGCCGATGTGAATATTCGCCCCGCCTTCTTCACGGCCGGGAATCTTCAGTTCACGCCCACGCGGTGCTCCGGTGCCGACAAACACCGCATCGTAATCCTGCTCGAGCACTTCCTTCAGCGACGAGACGTAATTTTTAAAATGCGTGTGAATGCCGAGGTCGAGGATGTAATTTACTTCCTCATCGAGGACGGTCTCCGGCAGTCGGAACGCGGGGATCTGGCTGAGCATGAAGCCGCCGCCTTTGTACTGTTCGTCGAACAGATGAATTTCGTAACCTAGCGGTGCGAGATCCCGAGCGACTGTAAGTGAAGCTGGACCGGCGCCGATAAGGGCGACCTTCTTACCGTTCGGCTTGAACGGAGCCTGCGGCATCAGATGTTTGACTTCGTCTTTGTTGTCGGCGGCGACGCGCTTTAGGCGACAGATCGCGACTGGCTCTTCGTCGATACGTCCGCGGCGGCACGCCGGTTCGCAAGGGCGATCGCACGTGCGTCCCAAGATCCCCGGAAACACATTCGAATCCCAGTTGATCATGTACGCCTCGGTGTATTTACCTTCGGCGATCAGGCGGATGTACTCCGGCACGGGCGTATGCGCCGGGCACGCGTACTGGCAATCCACCACCTTATGGAAATATTCCGGATCGTTGATGTTCGTTGGTTTCACGAGGGTTAATTCCTACTTGTCCAATGATGTACGTCACGCGTAAGTGACGAGGCGAAGTTCGTTTCTCAAAAATAGTACTTTCTCAGGGCAACTTCAATTTGACTCAAAGTATTTCGCTTGCCCTTGTGAGTCTAAACTAGGGGACGAAATTGTAAGTAATAACGCCCGAAACTCTAACTGCGGCGCCATCGAGCTTGGTACTGCTAAATCTCGCCTTGCATGCTGCTGCTTCGGCCGCGGGCCGGAGAAGTGGATGTCCTGAAACTGCTGAGGCCGAGAAGACGTCCCCGTTTTCGTCGATGAGCAGTCTTACCGAGACTGCTCCACTCGCTCTTACCGAACGTGCTGCCGGCGGATATGACGGCTTGGGCAAACTCAACGCCTTTCCGTTGAGAACGCCACTCCGCGTCGGCTCACGCTCGGCCGATCCGATTTTGACGGGATAGGTTTTCACTTCTCCATCGGGAGTGGTCAGAACGAGTTTGTCTTTCAAAGCCGGGCGAGGAAACTGGAAATCGAGCCATGCCCAGGAAGTAGTTGGCTTTCCCTTGAATTTCGCGGGAGCGAACTTTGTTTGCATGGCCGCTTGCCTTGAAGCATGTCGCATCGCCAGAACATCCGGTTGCACGACCTGCGGGCAGACACCATCCGGTCCGATCACATCTTCGACGCCTGACACGTTGCCTTCATTGTCGATCGGGACCTTTACCCTCATGGTTCCGCCGAGACCGGTTTTCTTAACTTCGTCAGGGATATCCAAGGGCGGCGACTGAAGGATTACCGCTGGAAGAATGTCGTTACCCGGCCTAGCAGTCTGGGCGGTTACGTCAGCAGAAGCTTGAAAAATCAGGAAGCCGCAAAGCAGAAGTGCTTTTCTCATGATGTGATCGTCAGGCTTTTCGTAGATCTCACAGGGCATCCGGCTGACCCTCTGTCGCGGATTTGCCGGTGCTCCGCACTTTCCGCAGCTTTCGCCACATCATCGCGAGCGCAACGAGTAGGCCGATGGCGGGAATTAGGCCGACAACCAATCCCTTGACGAAAATAAAATTTGCTTGCCCGGTATCGATGTCGTGACGGTGGTTCCAGACTTCGACGATCTTGCCGTCGCGGAAGCGGAAGACGTTGATGATTGGAATGTGTTCCTTCCCGCCGAGAATTTTCATCCACCAGACGTTTGGTTCGAAATACCATTGCCAACGCGTTGCGACAAGATCGCCTTCAGCGATCTGATAATCGATCGTACCGGTCATGGTTCCGCGCTCCCAGAAAAACGCGGCTATCTTCTTTTGTTCTTCTGCCTGCTCCATTGAGTTCTTTCGCTCACCGATGTCGTGCGCGATGTATGTCGGTGCGACGATCTCATCCACTGCGGCCGGGTTGTTCTTGAACCAGACCTCTTCGTAAAACCGTCGGGCGAGCGCTTTGTTTTGTTCTTCGATCTCGCCGGCGAAGAGCGAAGAAGGAATTGTGAGAAGCAGCAAGAAGAATGCGAATTTCATAAGCGTCTCCACTTAGGAAAATCTTAACATGGATCGCACGGTGGCTCTTGTTTTGGCGGGCTCCCGCTCCCGTTCCTACCTGCTTCGTGCTAAGCTGACAATTCTTTATGAAGCTTCGCTGGCGCTTTGGCGTTGTCGCCGCCATTTTCCTCGCAATTTTCTGTCTCTATCCGCAGATGAAAATGCTCTACCTGCGCGGATCGGAGTGGAACGGCCATTACGCTTACAACGACATTGATGAGGTCGCATATGCATCGTATGTCCGAGCGTTGATCGACGGCCGCCCGCGGAAGAACGATCCGTATTCGGGCCATGACGATACGGTCCAGAACCCCCAACCCGAGTCTTTGTTCTCAATCCAATTCGCGGCACCTTATACAGTCGCAATACCAGCTCGCGTTCTAGGTATTGGAACGCCGTGGGCAATGACATTGTCGGGAGCGGTAGCGGGATTCCTTGCGGCGCTTGCCGCGTTCTGGTTAATCGCTCGAATCACGGGGAACAACTGGTACGGCATGGCCGGATCGCTTGTCGTATTCGCCGGCGGTGCTCTCGCCGCAGGTGAAGGCGCGATGCCGGAAATCTTTTTCGACGGATTCTCGTATCCGTATTTTCCCGGATTCAGGCGATACATCCCGGCGATGGCGATGGCGGCGGTGTTTGCGCTTTTCGCGGTGGTGTGGAAGCTTCTTACAAATGCGGAATGCGGAATGCGGAATGCGGAATCTCCGGGGAATGCGGAACGCGGAACGCTGAATGCGGAATTCGATTCGCCAGAGTCAGATAGAAGCGAGCTTTTGTCGGAGTCGGAGTCACCTTTGCCTACGAATTCTGCATTCCGCGTTCCGCATTCCGCATTAATAGCAGCTGCTATATTCTGTTTCGCCTACACCGTCTTTTCCTACTTCTACATCTGGACGACGGCGGCTGCATGGCTCGGATGTTTGTTCGTAGTGTGGCTGGTGTTTCGACCGGAAGGCTTTCGACGAGATATCAAGTCCCTGATCGCTGTCGGTATCGGTTGCGTGTTCGCTCTCATTCCATATGCCTGGCTACTTTCAAAGCGTTCGGAGACGATGGATGACGTCCAACTCCTTGTCTATACCCGTATGCCCGATCTTTGGCGCATGCCGGAGTTCATCAGCATCGTTTGTCTCATTCTGCTTGCATTCGGAGTGACACAAAAGATGGTCGGCTTAAGAGAAAAATCGACATTGTTCGCATTTTCTTTAGCCCTCGTTCCACTTGTGATCTTTAATCAACAAATCGCCACCGGACGGTCGCTGCAGCCGATCCATTACCAGGTTTTCATAGGTAATTATGTTGCGGGGCTTGCACTGGTCGTAGCAGTCGGGACCTTGATTCAATCACGTTTAAACTCGAGCGGGGCATGGCCAAAGACCACATTCGCGGCCGTAGCCGTTCTCGCGATCCTATGGGGTTTCGTCGAATGCCATTACACAGTGCGTGTTCTCGACGATGCGAACGTCGAACGCGACCTTGCGCTCCCGGTAGCGAAACGGCTCGAAGAATTGTCACGCGATGATGTCGATCCGCACCGCTCGACGGTGCTCGCATATGACATGATCCAGTCCGACGACTTGCCCAGTGTCGCACCGCAAAATGTTTTGTGGTCGCGGCACCAACACGTATTTGCCGGGATGTCGGGGCAGGAAAACAAGGATCGGTATTTCCAGTTTCTCCATTACTCGAATGTCGACGAAGATGGCCTGGATTATCTCTTGAAGAATGACTTCGTTGCGAAGATCGCGCTGTTTGGATGGGGCCGACATACAGATCGTCTGAGCAGCGAGGCGAAGCCTCTGACATACGGCGAGATAGCAGCCGAGGTCCGCCGCTATGCCGACTACCGTACCGGATTCAACGCCACGAATGCTGCCAATCCAATGCTCAAATATCTTGTGGTCAACAACGAATCAAGTAACGACCTAACGAATCTGGACAAGTGGTATGAGCGGGATGGCGGTGAGGTGATCGGTAAATATACTCTGTACAAATTAAGTCTTAGGACCCAACACTAGCCCTCAACGATGCTAGGCGCAAAAAAAGCCGCCTCGACGAGGCGGCTATATGTATTGCTAAGTAAATATAAATACTTCTTAAGCGGCTAAAAGATCGTTCGAGGTTTCAGCGAAAACACGTCTGCCGTTCAATGCATCGTCTATGATTTCGCGAACTGCCGAAGCGTCCGGATTTACTTCCATACGTGCACAAGCACGAAGGTGCCGGATGATCCCCTGCGTTGCGATCTCCATCGCATCGTCCGTTAACTTTGAATAACGGCGCGCCTGGATGTGATCAATTTGCAAGATCCTGTCTTGCAATGTCATAAGTTTAGCTGCTGCCACTTTTTACTCTCCTTACTCGATAAATTACCCCTTACTCAATAACACTTCAGATAAAAACGGCCGAATCCCTGGAAACTGCGGTAAAACCTACACATCTCCGACAGAGTTTAGTTGAAAAAAGCGATTTCAACGTTGCAAATAATGAGGGATTCCGAACGCTAACCAACTTTGTAACGAAATTTTAACAGAAATACTGCAAGTTTGTCACGAAGTTTTTTCACAACTGCTTTACAAAATAAAAAGACCGGCCGAGCTCGAAGCTCGCCGGTCCGGAACGAATCAAATTCTTTGTCTGTTATTTTCCGACGGCGTCCTTCATTGACTTGCCAAGACGGAATTTTACGGTTGTTTTCGACGGAATTTGAATCACGGCGCCAGTCGCAGGGTTGCGTCCTTCACGTGCCTTGCGCGTAGCTTTTACAAGCTTTCCAAATCCCGGTAAGGTAAATTCGCCATTTGCTTTGACTTGCTTTGCCGCGAGGTCGGCGATAGCGTCAAACAAGCTTTTAACATCCGTTTTTTTAAGTCCCGACGAATCCGCCAATGCGTTGACGATCTCCGATTGAGTCATACGAGCCATATTTTAATTAACCTCCAGAGTGATTGTGATTATGAAAACTTCGTTCGAACAGAAATGTCTGCAAGAAACAGCAGCAGAATGGAAATGATCAGTTGATCGACCCGCTTATGGTCGGGGCGGCAAGATTCGAACTTGCGGCCTCACGGTCCCAAACCGTGCGCACTACCAGGCTGTGCTACGCCCCGTCACGTTTCAGCAAGGAAACGGTTTCAAGTGTCGAATTTTACTGGCGAAAAATTGATTGGTCAAGTCAGACCGCAATAAAATCCAGTAAATATCGAATAATCAGCTCGGCCGCCTTTGCCCGGTGACTGATCGCTCTCTTTACGTCGTCGGTGAGCTGGCCGAACGTCTGATCATATCCATCGGGCTTAAAGATGGGGTCGTACCCGAAGCCGTTGTTACCCTTAGGGGCGTCAGAGATCGACCCGGTACATACGCCTTTCGCCGTGTAAATTACGGTGCCGCCGGCATTAGCGAGCGCCATTACGCAGACAAACCGTCCACGTCGCATCGCGTCACCGGTGTTTTTAAGCATTTCGAGCAGCTTTTCTATCTTGACGTCATAACCGGTATCTTCGCCGGCGAACCTCGCCGAGTAGACTCCCGGAGCATTCCCGAGTGCCTCGATCTCAAGCCCTGAATCGTCGGCAAGGGATAATTGACCGGTTTGAAGTGCGAAGCCGCGGGCCTTTAGTTCGGCGTTCTCGGGAAAGGTGGTGCCGGATTCCTCTACATCGACGATACCGTCAAAATCGCGCAGACTCTTGAGCTCAAACGGCAGAGCTTGAAACAACTGTCTTAGTTCGCGGATCTTTCCCGCATTCCCGGTTGCCAGTACCAGGTTCTTCGGCTGGGGTTTCATGTCGTTTGCTGATAACGCCAATTGAACAAAGTTTTTATTGCCAAGGGGTCGCGTTTAATTGTATAAAATAAATGGCGATATGTTCGTCCCCCGCCTGCGGTCTCAAGCTTATTGTGAGGAAATCCCATTGGAACTAGTTTCTACTCAAACACCACTTTTCAACCCTGCGACCTTGTTTTCCGATAGTCGTGAAGACTTCAAAGACTCGGCGATCATCGCGGTTTTCGACCCGGATGAACTTTCCTTTGAACTCGGTGTTTGGTTGGCAGGCCTGGAAAGCTTCCTAAAACGAGGCGATCAAACATTCTCCGATAAGAACCGTCCGGCCGATGCTGCAGGGAACTGGGCACGAGAATGCCGACTGACGCGGGCGGCCCTGCTCAATTCGTCCAAGCTCAATTTCAGGCTTCGCAAAGCCGTTGCCGGGCCAATACCATCTGACGGTGAGAAAGCTACGGGCGACTCCACAACGACAGATGAGTTGGACGCATTCGCTCTCGTGCTTCGCGACGCTATCGTGCTCAACGAAAGCGTCCTCGGTACGAATAAGAGCTTGAGCGTTGCTGACTGGCGCACATGGAGCTCGACGCTGATCGACAAGCTCGAATCTTCACCTGTCTTTCGAAAGCTTATCTTGCGGACACAGACGGCGGGTGAATCCTTTCTGCCGGAAAAACTCAAGAGCCTCGCCACCGGAGCCTCGGTTCCGTTTGCTGACGAAGTCGATCTGCAAGTGATCCTTCCTCGATTCGGAACGATACTCGGGTCGCTCAGTATAGTCGGGAAAATGCTCCGACACGATGAACCTTTAAAACCTTCGCTGATAATTTTCTCCCGTGTTTATGAGCTGACTCACGACCTCATCGTGCACATGAACAATCGGCTCTCTCGATTTCCAAATGAGGAAGCGGCGATGTTCGATTCGCTCGACGGTGCTTCATACACAGCCTCGCTGGAGTTGAGAAAAGTATTCTCACAGGAACTCACCGGGCTCGTCGGGATCCGCCCAGTTCCATCCGTGTTTGCGCGCGTCGAAACAGCATACGAATTATTGAGCGACAGCTTTCGACAGATACTCGCCGGATTCGCCCGGGTTGTAGATCCGCAGATACTTCCTTCGGACCTGTTCCCGAATTTTCAGACGAAGCTTGAGCAGTCGCTGGCTCTGCGTCAGAACTTGTGGCAGGCACTTCAGGCCGTCCGCACCGGGGAGCAGGATCCGGAAAAGAAAGTCCTTGAGGCCGTCAATAAAGAACTGCGAGAGTTTTTAGAAAGGACCATGTCGTACCTATTTCACAAAGACAGGGAAACGGTCGAGCGGTTTGCCGAAGAGATATTCGCGACATCCGAAAAGAAAGACATCGTTCCGATACTCCATCGTTTCGGAGCTTATATCGAAACACTTCTCGCGCAGGTAAACATGCGGACGGTCCTTGCCGATCATCCTTTCGATCCTACGAAGGGGTAAAAAACAGCACCGCAGAAATTAGCCACAGAGCACACAGAGTTTTTCGGGAAACTCCTCTGTGAGCTCGGTGACCAATGGGTTTTGCAATCTATTGTGATCTTAGAGTTGAAAGCGGTTTCCTGAAAAGGACATCGAAGCTCGCCGCCGCTCCGACCAGCATAACGATAAGAGCGGTCACGAATATCCCGCCCACCATCAGTATTGGGTCGAATTCCCATGTGATCTGCAGTAAATAACGGCTTACCAGAAACGATAGAAGCGTCGCGAACCCCGCGCCGATCAGCCC
>JANMUW010000515.1:0-2343 GCA_031392105.1 Acidobacteriota bacterium
GTTTCAGGCCAAGCTCACGATTTCTCCCCTGAAGCGCCGACAACAGGGTAGCTAGATTCTCGCCACTCTGTAGATCGCGAAGATTTGGCGTGTTCGGCGATGAAATATTGACAGCGACGTAGTCCGCGACTTCATGAACAAGATCGAACGCGGCAATATAGTTCTCGGCCGACTCCTCGTTGGGAACATCTTTGTTCCGTCCGATGTTTACGCCGAGGACGCACTTTCGGTCGAGTTGCCGGAGTCGAGCCACGACCGCTTCCGCGCCCTCATTGTTGAACCCGAGTCGATTTATTAGTGCCTTATCTTCCGGCAACCGGAACATTCGCGGCTTCTCATTTCCCTTCTGCGGTTCAAGCGTTACCGTCCCGACTTCGACAAATCCGAACCCGAGAGCGGCGAGCTGATTGACCACGACACCGTTCTTGTCAAAACCGGCCGCGATGCCGAGCGGATTCGCGAATTTCAACCCGAATCGTTCGATTGCGGGAAGCTCGTTGGAGCTGTATCGTCGGGACGCGATTCGCTGAGCGAACTCTGACGACAAGCCAAGGCGCAGTGACTCGATACCTATCTCGTGCGCCGTCTCGGCGTCAAGACCAAACATCATCGGCCGAATCATGTTCTCGTAAAGCCCTGCCATCACTAAATCGTAAATGTTAAATGAACCTGTTCTATATTTGAAACTTAAAGCTTTGAATCTTTGAACTTCCCGGCGCTCTTTGTTACGATTTGCACTCGAATGGCAGACGAAATCCACCTGGTCGAAAAATCCCGAATAATGGACAGCGCACGGATGAAACGTGCGTTATCGCGCCTCGCGTCGGAGATCGTCGAAGAAAATCAGGGAGCGAAGGACCTTTATATTGTCGGCATCAGACGACGAGGTGTCCCGCTCGCCGAACGAATAGTCGACAAGATCGAAGCGATCGAAGGCGAACGACCGCAGTACGGGATCATCGACATCACGCTCTATCGCGACGACCTATCGACCGTCGGGGCAAACCCGATCGTTAACCGGACCGAGCTCGATACCGATATCGAAGGCAAGATCATTGTACTGGTTGATGACGTGTTATATACCGGCCGTACGATCCGGGCAGCCATGGACCAGCTGATGGATTTCGGCCGTCCGAAGAAAGTTCAGCTCGCGGTTCTGATTGATCGTGGCCGCGAGCATCGCGAGCTGCCGATCCAGGCCGATTTCGTCGGCAAGGTCGTTCCAACGAAGCAGACCGAGATAATAAAGGTAATGCTAAAGGAATACGACGACGTCGAAGCCGTGGGCATCTTTGAAAGACCTTAAATTGCGGATCGCGGATTTCGGATTGCGGATTCTCCCATATGACGCAAGACGAGTTAAAAAAACGTACGAAGGAATTCGCACTGCGCGTCGCGAAGCTGGTCGCAACATTTCCTAATACGTTCATGGGGCGGCATGTAGGTGGCCAACTTACCCGATCGTCAACTTCCGTCCCCGCGAATTATCGGGCAGCTTGCAGGGCTCGATCAAAGGCTGAGTTTATCGCTAAAATGGGAATCGTCGAGGAGGAAGCAGATGAATCCGTTTTCTGGATCGAGTTCGCGGTCGATTCATCGCTCGTCCCCGACGACCGCGTGACTGGTCTGTTGAACGAGGGCAACCAGCTTCTTTCAATCTTTGTCGCCTCTATCAATACAGCCAGGGGTCGTACACGATGACGTTGCCAAACGAAATCCGCAATCCGCAATCCGCGATCCGCAATCAATTGGAAAAACCTTATAGAAGAAGAGATCTCCTAGGAATCCGTAACCTATCTGCAGAAGATATAATCGGAATTCTCGATACAGCCGAGAATTTTCGTGAAATCAACGCGCGCGAGATAAAGAAAGTGCCGACGCTTCGCGGCAAGACCATAATCAATCTCTTCTTCGAATCATCAACCCGAACACGTACTTCATTCGAGCTCGCCGCTAAACGACTCTCTGCCGACGCCGTTAATATCAGTGTGTCGTCATCGAGTGTGAGCAAAGGTGAGACACTGCTCGACACGGCATTGAATCTCGATGCGATGCAACCCGATTGCATCGTCGTGCGTCACTCGAGCGCTGGAGTTCCGCATCAGCTTGCGAAGGTCAGCAAGGCCGCTATCGTGAACGCGGGGGACGGAGCGAACGAACATCCGACACAGGCTCTGCTCGACGCGATGACGATCCGCGAGCATAAGAAAAAGATAAAAGGACTGAACGTCGCGATCATCGGCGACATTCTTCACAGTCGCGTCGCTCGATCGAATATCCATCTGCTGACAAAGCTCGGGGCGACGGTACGAGTTGCCGGTCCGGGCACGCTTGTACCGCTCG
>JANMUW010000528.1:0-2182 GCA_031392105.1 Acidobacteriota bacterium
GTCAAATTCAAGGTAAAGGCGACGTTCTCGGACGGACAGACAACGGAAGCAACGAAAGACATCGAAATAGGTGTCCGCACGGATGACATCGTCGCAATCGGCTGGATCGACCCGACAAAAGTACCGCTTTCGACCGATGGCATCAGCCATAGCATGCAGCAGGTCTTTCCCACCGACGGCGCGGCGTCCATGAGTTACGTGCAAAAGGCCTTGACGACCCTGCACCTTGGTGCACTCGCGGTCGGCGATGCGGGCTGGGTGGAAGACGACGGGAATATTCGACCCCTCACAGCATCGGAACGCACATACATCCTGAACTGGATGTTCAAGTTCGCGGGGAACGACTGCTCGAAGAATCGTTGCCCGCCGGAGTCGTTCAGCAGTAGCGCCGAACTCTCCAGATTTATGACGGCCCATAGAACGAGCTACAAGCTGTTCAATCGGTTTCAAATCAAGTATCTAACGGACGGCGGACGCGGTGGACGCTTTAAGGGATCGCCGATCGTGATCAAGCAGGAGACCAAAATCGGGCTCACGAACAATCCGATTACGGATGGCGAAGAGGCCGGTATGGACGGAGATCTTAACGGCGTATATTTCGTGGAGAATTCCGAAATCGCGTACCTGATCAACGACGGGACGCCGAGAGGCCCGCTAGGGGCCGCGGTCGCCGCGTTCAATACGCTCGCCGATCCGTTGAAGTGGAGCCACATCGGGAGTCGTATCGAGTTCAGTCCAACACTCGGGACTTACTATCAGGTTTTCACGCAGGTCTATCCCACGTATTGGCTGTTCAAGAACCTCTCAAGGGAGGCGGTTATCGAACAGGCGCCGATGCCAATCGGGAACTTCAGCTTGACGCCCTATCCGCCTGGGCCGGCCCCTCATATTCCACCTTATATTCGATGACACTGAACATGAACTCTAGGAACAAGACGATCGCGTGCTTGTGGTCGTTGGCGCTCGCCGGGACGCCGGCAGTGTACGCCCAAACGCCACGGTCACCGGTCGCGCCAACCGTAGCATGTAGCTTGCTGTTCGATGATCCGGCTGCCCAATCCGGACCGCCGATCAAGATCAGCAATTTGAAGCGCGTGTTTGTGAGAGCGACGCTTGTCGGATTGCAGAACTCACTCGACAGTGTACGGCTGGCAAACCCAACCGCATCCGGCCGTGACGCTGCCCAACCCATGCTGGACGTGGTGGTCAGACGAACGACGGATTCGGGGCACCGGCGGGTCGAAACGCGGGCCATCGAAACCGGACGGGGTTCAAGGCCTGGCGAGCAATATATCGATATCGCTCTGGAGATCCCGATCGACCACGCCGCGCGTCGCGCGAACATCGAGCGCTATCTCGATTGGATTGGACAGGAAAGCGCGAAAGTAGGAAAGAGCAACCAATTCAGCCGGCTGACCCGAGATCGCGAAGCCGCGATTGCGACGTTCGAGCGTCTTTACATGGAAAACAGCATCGGGGACTTCGAGGTCAGCTGCGCGTACTCAGCCCAGGTCGGGCTCTCCACCGCCGTCATCGAATCGGCTCCGCCCCTCAAACTCCAGGTGTTCTTCGAATCGTCGTTCTTCGATCAGCGGACATTCCGCTGATGTGTCGTGGGAGCCACGACAGTCGTCCGGCAGCTTTAGATCGCCAGCCTCGTCACACCGACTGCGGCGGGCTCGGGATGGAGGTTTCGAGTGCCGATTTTGCATTGCGAGTGGCTTCACTCGTCACACCGCGCGTCGACGTGGAACAGATGCTCGAGTTGTCGCTCGTCGCTACTGACAACAAACGGAGCGTCTACGTTCTTGCAGTTGTCCGTGTGAACGTCAGGCCCTAACCATATGATCCACTGCACCGGTGTACTTCGCACGCGCATCGCACGCCTGACCGCCACATTTGGGCTGCTGATGATATGCGCGTCTAGCGACGCCGATGCGCAGACCCGTCCCGAGCGCTTCCTCGCGAAGGAAGACATCATTCTCTATGGCATCGGCCTGAAGGTCGAGCCCGCGCAGCAGACCGTCCCCAAGGACATCGCGACCATTGTCAGCACGTACCTGCAGGCGCCGACGCTTCCCGAGGGCCTGCCCGCATTCGCGCCCGACGCGGAGATCCGCGCGACACTGGCTGGCCCGAGCTTCCCCGCACCGCGCGAACTCGTCGTACGGCCGAATACAGC
>JANMUW010000532.1:0-11450 GCA_031392105.1 Acidobacteriota bacterium
GGCCGGCATCAGCTGCATCAAGCCGCTCGCTCCTTTGTTCGAGGTTGCACGGATCTTGAACGACGATTCCTGATGCATCTGCGAATAGATGAGCATCGGATCGATGCTGTATCGACGGCTCGACTCCACAATATAAGAATCGTGAACCGGGTTGCCGGTCGTAAAGCCCTTCAATCCTGAGCTTGAGCCCATCGTCAACCTAGGCCCGCTGAAACTCGATACTGATTCTCGCTGAGCCAGCCCGTCCGTCACGGCGGCGGTCATACCCGTCTTGGCGGTTTTCTTTACGAGTTTATCTTCGACGACGACCTGATACTTTGTTCCGCGCCCGCGCTTTCCTTTTTTCGAAGCGACCTTGGCGACGATCGGTGCAGGGGGCATATATACTTCAACCCCCTGGGAACGGTCGAAATTATCAAACGTCCTGGGGGCGGACTTCTGGCCAAAACCTGAGGACGCGAGACAGAGGGAGGCTAGTAAAAGCAGAAAAATTTTCTTCATGGGTGAACCAACCAGGATCGCCTCTTAATTGATGCGTTCCGGAATTCGTAACTTGTAGATTCTTAATGAGGGTGTCTGAGCCCTTTCCAACCGTTTCCGGCTGACCGCCTATTATTTAAAAACATCCAAAAGAGGTATGTTTCCGATGTTTGGCAGAAGGCCAACGCTGTTTAGCGCAGCGTGTAACCAGAATATCATTGGGTCCGTGGATTCGTAAAGAGAATTCTCTTGGCGGTCAGTTTGACCGGCTATCATTGCGGAATGCGGAATGCGGAATGCGGAATGCGGAGTTCGGGTCGGCGGTCATTGTAAAATGCTTCTACGCTTGTCTTTTCGGGAGGCACATTCTCGAATTCCACATTCCGCATTCCGCGTTCCGCATTTCCCAGGCGTTCCGCATTCCGCGTTGAAGCGGAAGTAGGCTATCTTAAGGCGTAATGTTGTATGTTTCGCAAATAATCGGCCAGCCTATCTTCGATGCCCGGAACGACAAGATCGCCTCGATCAACGACGTGCTCGTCCGTTACGGCAAGGACGATTATCCGCCCGTTATCGGGGTCGTCGCCCGGTTTCGCCGGAGGAACTTCTTTATCCCGAGACAAAACATTTCAGAACTGAATGAGCATGGTGCGCGGATGAGCTCTGCGAAACTCGATCTTACGCCGTTCGAGCGGCGCGAAGGCGAGGTCCTGCTGGCAAAAGATGTCCTCGACAATCAGCTCATCGACGTCGACGGCAAACGCGTGGTGCGTGTGAATGATGTTCAACTGATCGATGTCGGTGACTTCTGGCGAGTGACCGGAGCCGACGTCAGCCTGCAAGGCTTTGTCCGTCGCCTGATGCCGAAGGGCTTTTACGGAAGCCAGCGCCCCGTCGAAGTACTCGATTGGGCTGACGTCGGTTACCTCGCGACCGACACCGCAACTGTCACGGTGCAGTTGAAGTCTTCGAAGGACAAACTCTCGCGCCTGCATCCTGTCGAGATCGCACAGCTGGCTGAGACATTGTCGCCGATACATAGAACCGAGGTTGTCGAAAGCCTCGACAACGAAACCGCGGCCGACACGCTGGAGGAAATGTCCACTGAAGCTCAGGCGCGAATTCTCGAAGAAATGGATGAAGAACGCGCGGCGGATATTCTCGAAGAGATGTCGCCGGACGACGCTGTCGATGTGCTCGATGAGATGGACGAGAGCAAGGCCCAGGAGCTTTTCGACCTGATGGAAGAAGATGAGAAAGCCGATGTCGCCGAGCTCATGCATTTCGAGCATGACACTGCGGGCGGGCTGATGACGACGGAGTTCATCGTATTTCCGAAAACACTAACGGCCGGCGAGGCGATCGCAAGGCTGCGCGAGATGGCGGAAACGCCGGGAATGATCTACTACCTCTATGTAGTCGAAGAAGAAGATTCGTGGAAGCTCTGCGGCCTGATCAGCCTTCGCAGTTTGATACTCGCCGATCCGACGCGGCCCTTGTCCGATGTAATGCGAAGTGAATTTCGCGCGGCTCACCCGGCCGACTCGGCCGAAGAAACTGCTCAGACCATCGCCGAATACAATCTGCTTGCATTACCCGTCATCGACGACGAAGGCGACATCGCCGGCATCGTCACCGTCGACGATGCAATGGAAATTCTTTTACCGAAAAATCTGCAGAGAAGACTGCCGAGGTTGTTTGGATGAGGCGTTGATTTTGAGCGAGGCGTGATCTTGGTGGAAAGCGTGATCATGGTAGAACACGTGGCCGATCTAGCTCCGTAGGAGCGTCATGTTGGTAGCACGCGATCCCAATAAATTAATTCGAGCTCCGTTAGAATCGGCAGATACCAACGACTGTCGCTTCCCCGGGGGCTCGTCAAATTGTAGAGAGTCGAGTTCACCAACATTTGGCTCCTAACGGAGCCGAATCCAAACCGCGTCCAAGACGGGTATCAGACTGCGATCGCCCGAGCGCCTTTCTAGAATCCGATCTTCGTCAACAACTCCGTAAATCTCGGATCGTTTCGGAGGCCGTCGAATCGGGGATCCGCCTTGAGCATCACGATGTGCGACTCGCGCTTCGCAAACGATGCTTCGAGTTCCGCGAATGCATTTTCGGCATCGTCGAGCGTCGCGAAGAACACCGCGACGATGTATGAAGAGAACGTCATCGGCCGGTTCGCGTTTGACTTCGTCATCGACCTGAGAAAACCGGTCCTGCCGCCGTCAAAACTCTTGCGAACGTAGTCTGCGTTTTCAGGAAAGCCCATAACCTCACTGCATCGGGCGTACGACTCAACGCTGCGTTTGTGCGCACCTTTCATCTGATATGCGAAGGCGAGTGTTAGATGGGCGACGCCGAAATTTGGATCAAGCTCGAGTGTGTGTTGCGCGCGTGCTATTGCCTCATCGTAACGGCGCGAGAGAAACAGACAGAAGCTGTGGATCCAATTGCCGACGACTGAAAGCGGGTCCACTGCCAACGCTTTCTTGAACTGGATCTCAGCCTCGTCATGCCGCTCGAGCTCGGTTAGAAGTATCCCATACGACTGGCGTGCGATCGGGCTGTTCGAGTTCAGCTCGATCGCACGCCGAAACTCGCGCTCAGCGGCAGCGAAATCATATTCGTAATCCTGCAGGACCATCGCGAGCGAGCTGTGAGCTTCGGCGAGATCGGCGTCGAGAGACAATGCCTTGAGGGCCATCTCCTTCGCCTTCGGCATAGCCTCGGACGGAGCGAGCGGCCCCATCTCCGTGAGCATTATGTATGCGTCAGCAAGACCAACGTACGCCAGAGCATAGTTCGGATCGACGGCGATCGCTCGATCGAAGTACTCGATCGATTTGTAAGAATTTTCGGTCGTGAACTTATTCAGGAAGAAACGTCCCTGCAGATAGAGTTGATATGCTTCGACGTCGGTCGTGTAATGCTTCAGATCGTCAACGAGGGCAGCAAGGACTTTGTCTTCGCTTGTACCGAGCAGTTTTAATTTCAATGCGTCGACAACCGCGATCGTGATCTCGTCCTGAACGTCGAAAATATCCTTCATCTCGCGGTCGTAACGTTCCGACCAGACGTGGTAACCGTCCGAGGCATTTACGAGCTGAACGGTTATCCGTAAACGATCTCCGGATTTCCTGACGCTTCCTTCGAGTATATTTTTGACATTGAGCGTTCTACCGATCTGGCTGACATTCACGCTCTTTCCTTTGAAAGAGAAAGCCGATGTCCTCGCGGCGACTTTCAGATCCTCGATCTTTGCGAGCGCGTTTATAAGTTCTTCGGACAGTCCGTCGCAAAAGTATTCGTCGTCCGGCGTGCTGCTCAGGTGCGTGAATGGAAGTACAGCAATCGAATTCGCTCCAGGTTCCTCGGTATTCGAGTTGGCGGGATCGGGACTGGAAATCCCGGGGTCTTGCATCTCGGAACGGGAGTTCTCTGAAATGATCGCCGACGTTTCTTCGAACGCCAGGGCGATCGCCTTTTCGGGCAAAGCCGTGTGGCCTTTTTTGAACTGCTTATCAAACTCGACACTTCCGAGACGGTCACGAAGCTTTTCGAGATATGCGTTGCGAAAAACTCCTTCAGCCGGTTCGATCTTGTAGCCGATTGAATCGCGTAGTCCCTCGGCTGCTCCGCAAAGTTGTGCGGCGCGCTTGAGGTCGCCGTTGTCTACCGCGAGCGCCGCAAAACCATCAAGCGAATATGAGATCGTCATCTTATTCCCGAGATCGAATGCAAAGTTCGCGGCTTCGGCGAAGTGCTGCTTCGAACGCATAAGATCGCCATCGCCGAAGCACGCAGCGGCGAGGTTATTCAGTGCGTCGCTGACAGCGCTTTTATTATCCAGTTCGCGAAACAGAGCGAGGGATTCTTCGAACAACGGTCGGGCGCGTTTGAAATCTTTCTCAGTTCGAGCCAGGTCACCGAGAAAACTCAAACTGATGGCGACACCGAATTTGTCTTCAAGCTCGCGGCTGATCGCAAGACCCGATTCGAAAAACTCGCGAGCCGCCGCGGTGTCGCCCTGCTGCATCGCCACGAGCCCGAGCCCGCGGCTCGACAGAGCAACGCCTTGCTTATCACCCGCCTCTTTTCCGGCTGCAAGGCCGTCAAGGTATGCCTTTCGGGCAGTCTCGTAATCGCCACGGAATCGCGCCGCAAGGCCGAGGCCGTTCATAAGTTTGAACCGGAGGGCCGCGGGCGGATCGCCGCCGTGTTCAAGCGCTGCCTTCAGCCATTTATAACCCTCGCTGAGATGACTGTGCAGCAGCCAAAAGTTTCGTACCGACACAGCGATCCGGACCGCAATTGCCGGGTCACCATGGAGGGACCATTGCATGGCGGCGCGAAGATTGTCGTGCTCATCTTCGAGTCGGTCGAGCCACTCCGCCGACTGCGCTGCCTGCAAAAACGGCTCCGCCCTTTCGCCGAGTGAGACGAAATACTCCGCATGGGCACGCATCGCCGCTTCGTCCTCACCGGCCGACCGTAACGCCTCGCAGGCGTATTCGCGAACGACTTCGAGCATACCGAAACGACGCTCGTCGCCTTGTCCGACAACTCTAATAAGCAAGCTCTTATCCAGCAGAGAGGTGACCGCATCGACGACTGCCACGTAGCCATCCGAGCTAAGCCAACCGTTGACCGCTTCGGCGGCTTCGACCGTGAAGCTTCCGGAAAAGACCGACAGGCGTCGAAAGACGCCTTTCTCGATCTCATCCAGCAATTCGTATGTCCAGTCAATGGCGCCGTGCATCGTGCGTTGCCGTTCAGGCAGATCCCGCGCCCCGCCGGTCAGGAACCTCAGGCGGCTATCGAGTTTCGTCATGATCGCAGCCGGCGAAAGGATTCTGGTTCGCGCGGCCGCGAGCTCGATGGCGAGCGGCAAGCCTTCGAGCCGTCCGCAGATCTCCGCGACACTCCTGCCATTTTCTTCCGTTAGCTTAAACTCGGGATCAACGGCTTGGGCGCGCTCGGCAAAAAGCTGAACGGCGTCGTTTTGCCTGATCGTTTCAAATGACGACAGCAGTTCACCCGACGGAGGCGATAGCGGAGGTACAACGAACTCGCGCTCGGCTGTGATGTGAAGCAGAAAGCGGCTTGTGACGAGGACCTTTAATCCATCCGCTGCGACGAGAAGCTCCGCTATCACGGCAGCGGCATCAACGATCTGTTCAAAGTTGTCGAGTACGAGCAGCATGCGCTTGTCCGAAAGATGATCCTTGAGGATGTCGATCACAGGACGGCCACCGGCGTCTTTGACACCCAGCGGCTGTGCGATGCTGTCGGGGAGCAGTTCGGGGAGCGAAACCGATGACAGTTCGATCATGAACACGCCGTCCTCAAATTCGGGCACCATGGTCTCGGCAACCGCGTGCGCGAGTCGAGTCTTGCCTGTGCCGCCGATCCCGGTCAGAGTTACGAGACGTATCCGCTCATCCCGAAGCAACTGCGTTACTGCAGAGATCTCATCTTGTCTCCCAATGATCGGAGCAAAATAGGAACGCAGGTTATTTGTCCGGCGTCCGGTGCTGACAGTGTCTTCACCGACAGTCTTTCGAACGACGACTTCGGTCGGAGCGTTATCGAAAATAAAGGTGTTATCTTCTGCTGTACGAGCCTGTCCCGAGCCTTGAAATTCCGCTTCGAATTCGAGCTTTCGACTCAGGCTGCGCAGGTCCTTAAACAATTCAGTCGCGGAGGCATAACGCGAATCGCGTTTTGATTCAAGGGACTTTAAGATGATCCTTTCCAACTCCAAAGGTATCTCCGCGAAAAGTTGCGACGGTGGAACCGGAGTCGTCGTGAGGATAGCAGCAAGCGTGTCGGTCGACGTTTCGCCGGTAAACGGAAGCGAGCCCGTGAGCATTTCGTAAAGCACGACACCGAGGCTCCAGATATCGGTCCGGCCGTCTACGTCGAGGCCGCGAGCCTGCTCCGGCGACATATAAGAAGCAGTACCGACGATCATGCCCGCCTTGGTCAGGAATTGGTTCGAACCGACAGAAACACCCTCCGTCTCGACCAGTTTGACCAGTCCGAAATCGAGGATCTTTGCCTGGTCGCGTTTTGTGACGATTATGTTTGCAGGTTTTATATCGCGGTGAACGATGCCCGCGGCGTGAGCTTCCGAAAGAGCGGCGCTTACCTGGGCAGCAATATCAATAGTCTGGCGGACGTTTCTCCGTCGTCGCCGGATCATTGAGGACACAGTTTCGCCTTCGATGAACTCCATCGCGATGAATGGTGTTTCACCTTGCGAGTTGATCTCGTAGATCGTGCAAATGTTTGGATGATTCAGGGCCGATGCGGCGCGGGCTTCGCGAAGGAATCGCTCGAGGTGATCTGAATTCGCATTTAGGTCTGTAGCGAGAAATTTTAGCGCGGCCTTTCTCTGAAGCTGTTCGTGCTCACCTAGATAGACTTCTCCCATACCGCCGGATCCGAGCAGCGAGATGATCCGATATTGAGAAAATTGCTGGCCTACTTTTGACACGGGAAAACCCGAAAATTATACCATTAGTCAGCGAAGCGACGCGTTCCGCCCCATTCCATATAAACGCCGGCCAAAATCGCGCGAGGATACAGGGGAAACAATACGGACCGGGAGTGCGTAAAAGCCGGAAACATCCCGTGGCATTTCGCTTGTGTTAGAATACAAGCTCAATCTTAAACAAAAAGGAGTATCGATAATGTTCCGAAAAAGCGCTGTTTTAATTGCGGTTCTGACACTGTTTGTCTTTGTGTTCAGCCCAACGGTCGGCAATGCCGGTGATTTCGCGATCGGCACTGCCGTCGAGAATTTTTCGCTTCCTGATACGACCGGGAAGGTGCATGCATTTAACGATCTGAAAGGGAAGAACGGAGCTGTCGTTGTTTTTCTTTCCGCACAGTGTCCGGTCGTCAAGGCTTACAACGAACGCATCAATCAACTGGCGGCTGACTATCAGTCGAAAGGTATTACATTTATCGGGATCAACTCGAATTCCACAGAGTCCGCCGATTGGGTTAAGTCGCATGCTGCTGAGAACTACAAGTTTCCGGTCTTGATCGACAAGGGAAATGTCCTGGCGGATAAGCTAGGCGCGACAGTTACACCTGAAGCATATTATTTCGATGCGAAGAACGTACTTCTCTACCACGGCGCTATCGACAACGACCGAAGTGGGAAGGCCCCCTCGGACAATTATCTCCGCGTTGCATTCGATTCGAATCTTTCGGGCAAAGCGATCGAGAAGACAAGGGCGAACGCATTTGGCTGTTCGATAAAGCGAGTAGGCGAGTAATCGAAGGAATGCCTTTCCTACCCCGAAACGTGATCACCGCACTTGGCGGCGTCATTCTTGTCCTCTGTTTTTCGATTTCGAGCGCAGGTCAGGGTAATAGCGCACCTTCGCCTCGACCTGCAACCCAAAAGTCAATATCGGTGAAACAGATCGATATAGTTGGGCTGCGGAAAGCTCTCAAGCCTTCGAACAAACCTCTGCTCGTAAATTTTTGGGCGACGTGGTGCGATCCGTGCCGCGAGGAGTTTCCCGATCTCGTAAGGCTCGATGCCGAATACAAAGGCAAGATCGATTTCATTACGGTATCGCTCGACGATCTTGCGGAGATAAATCGCGACGTGCCGAAATTCCTGGCCGAGATGAAATCTGAAATGCCGGCGTTCTTGCTAAAAGCTCAGGACGATGACGCAGCGATCGGATTTGTTTCGAAAGATTGGTCCGGGGCTCTGCCCTTAACTATTCTTTATGACGCCGCCGGGAAGCAGATCTATTACCGCCAAGGCAAGGTCAAACTCGAAACCGTTCGAACCGAGCTAAACAACCTGCTATCGCCGGCAAAAATCGATTCAAAGGAGTAAATCAAATGCTAAGAACTATTGAGGATTTTCAGAAGGATTGGGCATACGAGGCCGAATCGACGGGAAAGATCCTAAACGCACTGACGGACGAATCGCTCTCACAAAAAGTTACACCCGACGGCCGTGACCTTGGATTTCTCGGCTGGCACCTGACTCAAACCCTGGGAGAGATGTTGGGCCTTGTTGGCTTGAAGGTCGATTCGCCCGGCTTTGATAAGGCATGTCCAACGAGCGCGGCCGAACTGGCCGCTGCGTATGACAAGGCTGCGAAATCGGTGACGGATGAAATAGGTAAGAACTGGACGGATGCAACCCTCCTGCAGAAAGACAACATGTACGGCGAAACATGGGAGCGCGGGCTGACTCTGTTCTACCTTATCGCTCACCAGGCACATCATCGCGGACAGATGACGGTGCTCATGCGCCAGGCTGGTTTGCCCGTGCCCGGCGTCTATGGCCCGGCGAAAGAAGAGTGGGCCGCAATGGGCGCACCCGCGATGCAGTAAGATCCGGACCGAAATCAGTTGCCCCGGCAATCAAATCCGTAGGGCGCTTCACGTGTTTCGCAAATTGGAAGGACGCTGAAACGCCCCTTTCCATTTGTTTCGGGCGTTTTCCAAGTAATGAACGGCGACAATTCTGCGAGGTCGTCTAAATTCGAATTCCTTTGCGGCCGTGCGTCTTTGCGGGGATACTAGCGCTTAGCATTGCTAACGTCGGTTTTCCCGCAAAATCGCAAAGCCGCAAAGTTGGAGCTGCTTGAATTTGTCCAAACTTACCCGCTATGGCGAGGCCAATCGACATCTGCGAATCGACAGGATAAAATCTCTGTTTCGCTCGTACGCCGATTTCGCAAGAGTACTATGAACGCCACCGCTATCACGCCGGAAGTAATCGATCAACACAATCTCACACCCGAAGAATACGAAAAGATCAAGAAGATCATGGGCCGCGAGCCGAATTTCACAGAGCTCGGCGTCTTCAGCGTTATGTGGTCGGAGCACTGCTCTTATAAATCGTCTCGAGTCCATTTGAAACGCTTGCCGACGAGCGGACCACGCGTAATAGTTCCGCCCGGCGAGAATGCAGGTGTCGTCGATATCGGCGACGACTGGTGTGTCGCCTTCAAAGTGGAATCGCACAATCACCCGAGCTTTATCGAACCGTTTCAGGGCGCAGCAACCGGTGTAGGTGGAATTCTCCGCGACGTTTTTACGATGGGAGCGCGTCCGGTTGCAGCGATGAACAGTCTGCGGTTCGGGCCACTCGACGATCCGAAGCACGGCAATCGAAATAAATCGATCTTAAAAGGCTGCGTCGAAGGCATCGGGCATTACGGAAATTGTTTCGGCGTTCCTACAGTCGGCGGCGAGGTCGTTTTTGACGAGGCATACAATCTGAATCCGCTCGTGAACGCATTCGCACTAGGTATCGTTCGCAAGGACCAAATATTTTTTGGTAAAGCGGAAGGTGTCGGCAATCCCGTTTTGTACGCCGGAGCGAAGACCGGACGTGACGGGATCCACGGAGCGACGATGGCATCGGCCGAATTCGACGATGAGGCGCTTGAAAAACGGCCGACGGTCCAGGTCGGCGATCCGTTCCTCGAAAAACTTCTGCTCGAAGCATGCCTCGAAGCTATGCGTAGCGGTGCGATCGCCGGGATTCAGGACATGGGTGCTGCCGGTCTGACATCATCGTCGGTAGAAATGGCGGCCCGTGCAGGAACGGGTCTCGATCTCGACCTGACTCTTGTTCCTCAACGCGAAACTAACATGACGGCGTACGAGATGCTGCTCTCCGAATCACAGGAACGGATGCTGATCGTCGCCCGGACCGGGCGTGAGAAACAAGTCGTTGAGATCTTTAACAAATGGGACCTCGACGCGGTTGTGATCGGCAAGGTCGTCGAAGGCGACCGGCTCCGCATATTCCATCATGGAAAAATCGAAGCCGACATGCCGGTCCTGGCTTTGACGGACGAAGCACCGAAGTACGAAAGGCCGATGGCTCCAGCCAGTGCCGAGTTGCGGCTTCCGAGTTTCGAGTTAGATGGGAACTCGAAACTCGAAACTCGAAACCCGGAACAAGATCTGAAAGACCTTTTGGCTTCCCCAAACATCTGCTCGAAACAATGGGTGTATCAGCAGTACGACACGATGGTGAGGACGAACACCGCCGTCTTGCCCGGAGCGGACGCGGCCGTCATTCGTGTGAAAGAAACGCGTCGTGCGATCGCGATGTGTCTCGACGGGCCCGGCCGGTACGTTGCGGTGAACGCGACAGAAGGAACCAAGCTCGCTGTCGCCGAAGCAGCACGCAATGTCGTCTGCGTCGGAGCCAGGCCGATCGCCGTTACGAACTGCCTGAACTTCGCATCACCCGAACGGCCCGAAGTCATGCGCGATTTTTCGGATGTGATAGATGGAATAAAAGAGGCGTGTGAGATGTTCGAGACACCGGTCGTCTCGGGGAATGTTTCGTTCTACAACGAAACCGATGGCCGCGGCATTTTACCTACTCCGACGATTGGAATGGTCGGCCTTATCGAAGATACCCGAAAGATCGTGACGCACGGCTTCAAGAGCGAAGGTGACATCATCGCCGTTCTGGGCGTAACGAACGACGACTTGTCGGCCAGCGAGTACGAACAGACGATCGCGGGTAAATCGACGGATGAGATACGCGCGACGGGTATCGTCCCTCGGATCGATCTCGCGCTCGAGAAGCTCGTACAGGACACGTGCTTGAAACTCATCGACGCTGGATTGATTCGCTCGGCGCACGATTGCTCGGACGGCGGGCTTGCGGTGACGATTTCTGAATGCTGCTTCTCATCTCTTGGCCGAGACTCTGTTGGCGCGAGACTCGAACTTCTGTCCGATGGATTGTCCAAGCAGGCTCTGTTGTTCGGCGAATCGCCTTCGCGTATCGTCGTGAGTTTTGCGGCGGATCAGTTAGAAAGCGTGACAGCCACGGCAGGTGATTGCCCGCTCCAAGTGATTGGCAAAGTAGATGGAGAAAACCTAGAAATCTCGATCGACGGCGAGAACGAGATCACATCTCCTCTTTCCGATCTCGAATCTGTATGGCGGGACTC
>JANMUW010000028.1:0-5102 GCA_031392105.1 Acidobacteriota bacterium
CAGCACACAATGCGGCGGGCGAGTATCCCGGCGATCTGAGTACAGACGACCGTCATCTTTTCGCCAGCGATCGTAATGGAATTGCGCTCGTTGACCAGGCTCGCCTGATCGCTTGTTGCCGGGATCTTTTTTCCGTTGATGTAATCAACTTTCGTGATCGTCCCCGCGATCGGCGCCCGATTGATGTGAACATCGAGCGGAGATAAGAATACACTGACCAACTTGCCATCGTCGCGCTCATCTATCCGAGTTACACGACCGTCCGCGGCTGAGACGATTACGTTGTCGACCTGCGGCACGGTCCGATGCGGGTCACGAAAAAAATAGGCCATGAATAGTGCGATAGCCACAAACACGGCTGCCGCCGGCCAGATCTGCAAGAATGCAAAAATCAACGCGATGATCGCCGGAGCGATAACAAAGGGGAATCCCTCTTTAACCATAATAGAAAACCGGAAGCGGGATACTGGAGGTCAGCAAAACCAGCATCCAACATCCGGCTTATTTGGGTATATTACGTGAAATCACGACATTTGAGAAACGCAAAAAAAGCCCGATGCCGGTAAACATCGGGCTAAGGAGGATTGTATGAAGAAACTCTAGCTTCTTATCGGATTGTCTTTGGCGTAACTATACGCACACCACGCGGAGATCAGATGAACTACCCAGCCGAGCAGGCCTGCCGATCCGATCCACGAAACGCCTGTTAATATCAGCCAGATAATACCGATTAAGATCCTGCCGTTGTAAATTTGACCAACGCCCGGAATCAAAAGACTCAGTATTCCTGCGACCATAGGTTCACGCATCGTTCAAAATCACCTCCGCCAGTTAATAACGTCAAGGCCCAAGATTTGGTTCCAAAAACTTTTTCCTAGTCTGGCAGGGACTAGATTTCGCCGAAAACCTGGTGGACGAGGAGATGGATCCCAAAGAAGAGCGCCACCCCGGCGAAGACACAGATCGAGACGAGGGGACGTTTTCCTCCGTGGTGATTTACTTCCGGAATAAGATCGCTGGCGGCCACATAGAGCGTTACACCGCTAGCGAGGGGAAGGGCATAGGCGATAGACCATTCGAAACGCGCTCCGATAAAGGCGAAAAGAAGAACGCCCAGAAGAGTCGCTGCTCCGATGACGGACGTGGCGATAACAACTTCGCGAAAACCCTTGCCGGCCGCAAGCAGCATTGACGCAATGGTGAAGCCTTCGGGGAACTTGTGCAGGAAAACCGCAATAAAAACAAGGAATCCAATGCGGACATCTATCTGCGACGCCGCGGCGATAGAGACCCCGTCAAAGAAAGTATGTATCAGCAGACCACTTACGCCTGTGTATGCGGATGACGTAGAGAGTGTGTTCTCGGTATGAAGTTCTTCGCCGAGATGAAAGTGCGGCGCGATCGTGTGTTCGAAAAATTGAGTGAGGAGGTAGCCGATCAATAACAGGAGCATCGGCACGTAAAGACTGTCGTCAACCCTCCCGGATCTTTGCCAAATTAGGATAGTTTTCGGAATGATCTCGATGAAAGTGACCGCGAGCATGAAACCGGCTCCAAGGGCCAGAAGGTACTTCAAGCTCTTCTTGTATCTTGTGTGCAATTTGCCGGGGAACAGGATCAGCCCGCCCAGGACATTTCCGAGAGCGGCGAGGACGCCGAAGATCACGAGTTGGAACGATTGGAATTCCATATTGCGCAAAGAATCCTACACTTTAGCGTATGGCGTTCAAAAGTGAAAAGGCGTGCGGTGCGCCGCCGCCAAATCGCCAGTTGAACTTAAACACGTGATTAACTAGTTTCTCGAAATTATCTCTTGACAAGGATTCTGAGATGGACGTAAGATGCTTATCAGTGTTCGGCGAACGCAAAAAGACGGGATGCGACTTAGCCGATTTGGATAATGTAAGTGTTTAAGGATTTAAGCACTGAAGCGACCCTCGACCCTCGACACTCAAGCGGAAGATTAGTCATGATTTCCAGACGGAACAGTTGTGGACGGTTGAGAATTCTCACGATCTAAATACCCGACAATTCTGGCGGATCCTACGAAACGGCATTTTGACCGTTACGGCGAAGTTGTGTCTCCGGTTCTTTGAACAATGGTTGAAAATCGAGCCGCAAACATTCACGTGTCCGTTCTTCCGGACGAAACACTCGACGCCTTGAACGCCCGGAAGGGAGGACTTTTCGTCGATGCGACGCTTGGAATGGGCGGGCATACGGAATTGATCCTCGAAGCGGCCGGTGACAATAGCGTCGTAGCCCTCGATCAGGACCCGGAGGCGATCAAGATCGCCGAAAAAAGGCTCGAGCCGTTCGGCGAACGCTGCAAAGTCGTTCACTCAAATTTCTCTGAGATAAAGACTGTTCTTGAAAGCCTGGAAATTGAGAATGCTGACGGAATCATTGCGGATCTCGGGGTTTCTTCGCTGCAGCTCGATAGTGAGGACCGGGGTTTTAGTTTCAGGTTCAATGCTCCGCTCGACATGCGTATGAACGCGGCGTCTGGTGAGCCGACAGCCGCTGACCTGTTGGACACGCTTTCTCAGGATGAGATCGCGAACATTATATATAGATTTGGCGAGGAGAGATTTTCGCGACGAATCGCGAGACGGATCGTTGAAAGAAGGGAAGCCTCGGAGCCGGTCAAGACGACGAAGCAACTTGCGGAGTTAGTTGAACGCAGCGTTAAGCGAAGTCCAAAGGACAAGATACATCCGGCAACCCGGACCTTTCAGGCACTGAGGATCGCGGTAAACCACGAGACAGAGATCCTCGAGCAGTTCATCAATGACGCAGTAGATCTTTTGAAAATCGACGGAAGGCTGGCGATCCTCACTTTCCACTCCCTCGAGGACAGGATCGTCAAACGAACCTTTCAAAAACTGTCGGGAAAATGTTTTTGCCCCCCACGAATTCCTCAATGTATGTGCGGAGCGGTGAAACAAGTCGAGATCCTAACGCGAAAGCCGATCATTCCCACAGTCGAAGAAACGGAAACAAACCCGCGATCAAGAAGTGCGAAGCTAAGGGCGGTACGAAAGTTAGAAGCAGAGTAGTGGAAGTTCAACGGAGCAAGAAATGCAAAATCCAAGCGCAATCAGAACAAGATCGAGAACGGTGGCGATGCCGGCACGTGAGCTATCCTGGGGTTTTATGCTCCTCGTCGCAATTTGTGCCTGCGTTGTCGCGGTCGGCTTCTTTTTCGCTGCACGCCAGCACTTTACTTCGATGGACTACAGCATAAAAAACTCCAAACTCCGTGAACAGCTCCAGAATCTCGAGACTGAGAAGCGTCGGCTGCTCCTCGCTCGGGAAGTTGCCTCTTCGCCACTCGCGATCCGCAAAGCGGCTACCGCGCTGGGCATGCGCAACGCATCGGAAATGGCTGCCGTTCAAATGTCGGATAATTCGGATAATAAAGTCGTCGCGAAATCAACTATCGCGCCGGTCGAGTCGGCAAAACAGATCGCCGGGAAGTCCTCCGATACGCCGAGTGTCGTAAAGACAGTTCTTGCGGCGCCGGCGCAATCGAAGCCCACCGGAGAGACGAGAAGTCGCGTCGTCGAGCCCTCGAAGGATAAAAAGGAAAAGACCGAGGTGGCCGCCTTGCTAAAGCTTAGGTAAACAAATGCGCCAACCCGCAAAGCGAAAGAAAAAAGTAAATCTGAAACAGACGGCTTTCACACGCTTCATGCTGATTGTGGCCGTCTTTGTTTTATGGATCGGCGGCATAAGCGCCCGGCTGGTGCATCTTCAGGTACAGCAGCATGATTGGTTGAAAGCAAAAGCGCAGCGACTCAGACAGGACGAGAAACGCAGCAAGCTTCTCCGCGGTACGATCTACGACCGCAACGGGCGAGCGCTCGCGATCAGCGGCAACGTGAAGACACTCTTTGCCGACGCGACGGAGATCTCGGACGTTAAGGCTTCAGCCAAAGCGATCGCGAAGGTTCTCAATATAAGCGAGGCAAAACTCGTCCAGCAGCTCAGCGATGCCAAATCGGATGAGCGTAAGTTCGTTCCGATCGCAAAGGGCCTCGAGGCAGAAGCGACTGAGCGGATAAATCGTCTACTCGAAGATCCGAAGATCGTTAAGGCTGACACGCCGAAGTTCGCGGGGCTGCATTGGCGCGAAGATCAGAAGAGAAGTTATCCGTACGAAACCCTGGCCGCTCATGTTATTGGCTTCAGCAATGCTGAAGGTAACGGGCAAGCCGGTATCGAGCAGTCGATGAATGACGAGCTCTACGGCGCCGTCATCAAAAAGGTGCAAGAGCGTGATCGCCTCGGACGCATCTACGACGAAACGGTGACGGAGAAAGAGCCGCCAAAAGATATTACTCTGACCATCAGCGTTCCGATCCAATTCGCGACCGATCAGGCACTTGAGAGGCGGGTAAAAGAAAGCGGGTCGAAGTCAGGAATGGCTATCGTCATCGATAACAAGACCGGCGACATTCTCGCTCTTTCCAATTACCCGACCTACGATCCGAACAAGCTGAAAGAGATTCGACCGGACAATCTCCCCAACGCCGCTATCCAGAGCATCTACTCACCCGGCTCTGTTTTCAAACTGGTCACGTACAGCTCGGCGCTTGAGAAGAAACTGATCACCCCCGACGGCGAGATCGACAGCGGCAACGGTACGATCGAGATCGCGAAACACAAGTTCTCCGATTCACATGCGATCGGGCGCGTGTCGTATAAGAAGGCACTCGCGCATTCGAGCAATGTTTGCGCGATCAAAACGAGCCTGCGAGTAGGTAAGGAAGGCTTCAATGAGTACGTTCAAAAGTTTGGTTTCGGTAAGCCGACCGGTATCGAACTTCCGGCAGAAACCGGCGGCATTGTCCGGCCGATCGAGCGCTGGAACGGAGACTCGCTCGCATCGATGTCGATAGGTTATGAAATTGGCGTATCGGCGTTGCAAATGGCAACTGCTTTTGCGACGATAGCGAATGACGGCGTCAGAATTCAGCCACATATCGTCAAAGAAATTCGACAATCGGATGAAACCACGCTTCCGCTTCCCGTACCAGAACGTACACAGGTTGTCAGCACGGAAACAGCGCGGAGTTTGCGCTCGATGCTGCGCGAGG
>JANMUW010000066.1:0-4174 GCA_031392105.1 Acidobacteriota bacterium
CGAAAAGGCAGGGTACGAGAACGATCTCTAGAACCTGATAGCTTCAGCAAACTCTGTCACTCCGCAAACTCTGTAACTCTGTCACTCTGCAAACTCTGTCACTCCGCAAACTCTGCAACTCTGCAAACTCTGTCACTCTGCAAACTCTGCAAACTCTGTAACTCTGTAACTCTGCAACTCTGCAAACTCTGTCACTCCGCAAACTCCGCAAACTCTGCAAACTCCGCAAACTCTGAGAACCTCTACTTCTTCGAATAACTACGGTGGAGGATCTCGATCCAAAAATCGGTCTTGATAAATCCCGAGCCCCACGTCTTGTATTTTTCTGGTAGCCCCGCCTTCTTGATCTCATCCAGCGACTTTCCTTTTTTCATCTCGGCTTGAATTATGTTCGATGTTTCGATGAGTGTCTGGTGATACGCTTTCAAATCGTCCAACGTCGCGAGCGGTCCATGGCCTGGGATCAATTTCGCATCCGCCGGGATCTGTTTGATCAGAGCGGCGACGTTATTGATGAGTCCCTGCACACTGCCACCGCTGTCGAGGTCGACAAATGGAAAAAATCCGTTGAAGAAATCGTCGCCGAGATGGACTACGTTTGCGTTCTTGAAGAAAACGATCGTGTCGCCATCGGTATGGCCGTTAGGAAAATGGACAGCGCGAACCTCTTCACCGTTGATGAACAGAGACATACTCTCGGTGTATGTCACTATCGGGAGAGCAAACGACGGGTATGGGGCGGTCTTCATTCCGAAGATCATAGGCGGATCAAGCAGTCGTTTCCGGACGTTCGCGTGAGCAACAATGATCGAGTCCTTTCCGAAGAACTCATTGCCCTCCGTATGATCACCGTGCCAATGCGTGTTGAAAACAAATCGCGGTTTGTCTGAGCCGAGTTCTTTCAGCGCGGCGGCGATCTTTGTGCTGAGCGCTTTGTAGTCGTCATCAACGATCATGATCCCGTCCATTCCGACGAGCGCTCCGATGTTGCCGCCTCGGCCTTGCAGCAAATAAACATTGCCGGCAACTTTGGCTGTTTTCACCTGAACATCCTGCCTGGATTCGAAGTGACTGTCGTCGCCATGGCCAACCATCTGTCCGGCGCAAAGCGCCAGCAATCCGAAAATCGTAAATATTCTTCTCATTCGTACCTCGCTTGTGTGAACTAAAAGTACTTTCCCTTTCCGATCTGATAAACGCCGTTTAGAAAGGGATTCGAAACTCGCTCATCACCGATCGTAGTTTCCGGGCCGTGCCCCGAATATACCGTAAATTCATCGCCGAGTAAGACGATCTTATTCTCGATCGAATCCATCAGCTGCTCTGAGCTGCCGCCGGGAAGATCGGTCCGCCCGATCGAGCCCGCGAACAAGCAGTCGCCAACAAAAACCGCCTTCTCGGTTTTTTCGGCTAGGACAACGTGCCCTCGCGTGTGCCCCGGGCAGTGCAAGATTTTGAATCGAAGCATTCCCAGTTCGTAAACTTCGCCATCGCTCCAATTTCGCGAAATTTTTGGGGGATCTTCATAATCAAAGCCAAGCGCCGCCATTTGATGAGGCTGGATCCCCATGAACAAAGGCTGCTGCGGCAGTCCGTAATAAAGATCTTCGTCGTCTTCGTGAAGGATTATTTCCGCATGTGGAAAACGTCGCGACAGAGCTGCAGTTCCACCGACATGATCGAGATGGCCATGCGTAAGCGTGATCGCCTGGAGCTCCAGCGCTTCGTTTTGAATGAAATTGAAAAGGTCTCCCGATTCTTCACCGGGATCGATACATATCGCTTTCTTAGTTTCTCCACACGCAACGATGCGTGTGTTTTGCTGAAAGGGCGAGAGAACAAATCGTTGAACTATCATTCTGCCGATAGTTTAGCGAGGTAAGGTTCGGCGTCAAAGTCCGTGGTTGCATGGTTCCGGAGAATGAAGCGAATTGCTTCGCGATAAGTTTCTGCATCGGGGCGACCGGTGAAACACGGTGTTTCGGTATCGCTCAAGCTTAGATAACTAACCAGACAGCTGAGCAGCATCCAGAGCAGCGTCTCGGACCTCGTCCCGATCGGGTTGTGTTTGATAATAAGCTCACGGTCATCATGGATTCCCTCAGTTATCCTTTCAAATTCAGCGTGATTTATCGTTGCCATTCCTTCGATTAGACCATAAAGCTGCTCGACGACGTACTGTATTGAAAACAGGCGCACCGCAACGATTAGTTGCGCCATTCCGTATTAATTAAAGACAAAATGGTCCAATGAATACGGTTTTGAGTCCATTTTCAGCCAAATCCTAATGGCACAACGGTTGCAATTAGGTTCGCATCGGAAGGTTTTACTTTGAAAACACGGAAGGTCAACTGAAGGACAATCGGGAACGAACAAGGGCAGGTACATGCCAGGTTCCATCGGAGCCGGCGCAGGGAAATAGGTTGATGCAAGCTTAGTGTGGCTTTTACGTGCTTGGGGAAAGATTGGTTTGCTTGGGGGAAATCTTCGGGTGTGGGCACGAAGACTTTACCGATCTTTCCCCAGTAATTTTTAGATAGTTTATAGAGTTTGGTCTTTGAAAATCGAAATCGGAATGCCTCAGTTTCTAACTTTATAGGGTGAACATTTTTCTACAACAATCTCACAATCCTTCTTTGAGCTTCAGGTCTCGATTTTCTTAGAATTACCGGGATTTCTTTTTTTAAGGGATCCCGGTTTTCATTTTATTTCCTCGTACGCCAAGTAGTTGGATTGGCTCATACCTAGTTTTTCGTAAACTTTCTGAGCCCGTTCATTTTCTCGCTCGACGTAAAGCCTAAATCCGCACACGTTACCCTGCTCATCAGAAAGTATTTTCACAAACTCGTACATTCGACTGTAGATCGATCGGCCTCGATATTCGGGAAGTACATACACGCTCTGGATCCACCAAAACCATCTGTTCCGCCAGTCGCTCCATTCAAAAGTGATCAGCAATCCTCCAACGACCGCGCCGTCGATTTCCGCAACGACATAGAATCCCTTGGTGGAATCTTCAAATACTGCAGCGACGCCCGGGGTCAGGATGCCTGTCTCCAGCTTCTTGCCTTCGGTTTCGAGGGCCATCGCCTGATTGAACCCGACCAAGGCTTCGATGTCGCCTTTCGCTGCGATTCTAATGTTCATGAATACCGTTCTTGACGGATCGAGATCAGGACTCTAACCTAATATGTTTTGCCTGCGGGCAATCTGGAACCTTATGAAACTACGGATACTTTATCACGGCAATTGCTTCGACGGGGTTTCGTCAGCCGCGATATTTACGAAGTTCTACCGCGCGAAGATCAATGCCGACGCCGACGTATTCTATACGCCGACGATGCATCGCGCGGGCAACGCGTTTGACCGTGAACAGTTCGATGGCGACGAGAATGCGATCGTCGATTTCAAGTATTGTCCTGACGACCGGCTCACGTGGTGGTTCGATCATCATCAGTCCGCATTTCTCTCCGAAGAAGACGAGCAGCACTTTCTTGCCGACACGAGCGGGAAAAAGTTTTTGGATACGAAGAGCGCGTCGTGCGCCGAGTTCATCGCGCGTATCGGACGAGATCAGTTCGACTTTGAAGATCAATCGCTGGCTGAGCTGATTGAGTGGGCGCACATTATTGACGGCGCTTTTTACGAATCACCGGCTCAATGCGTTGAGCTCCGATCGTCCGCGTTAAAGCTGATGCAGGTCATCGAAGGTGAGAAAGATCCGAAGTTTGTCGAGAAGATCGTTCGCTGGCTGACTGAGAAGAGTCTTGATGAGATCGTCGGGAGCGAAGAGGTCCAGGAGCGCCTCGTCCCGATTCTCGAGCAGCATTGGAACACGGTCGCGATAATCAAAGAAAGAGCCGTGTACGAACGCGGCGTCGTGTATTTTGATCTGACGGGTACATCGATCGAAGGCTACAACAAATTCATTCCCTATTATTTCTATCCGGAAACTACTTACGTAGTGAGCTTGAGTCAGAGCTCATTCCGGACGAAGGTCTCTGTCGGCTCGAACCCATGGGCGCCGCGGCCCCGCACTCACAACATCGCCGAGATCTGCGAACGCTACGGCGGTGGCGGCCATCCTGTAGTCGGAGCGGTATCGTTAGAGCCGGACGACCTGGAACTTGGCAGAAGGATCGTCAAAGAGATCATCGAGGAATTGCGATTTGAG
>JANMUW010000085.1:0-23669 GCA_031392105.1 Acidobacteriota bacterium
ACATTTGCGCCGACGCCGGATGTTCGCGAATGCAGATCCGCGTGCTGAACCACCGGACCGAACTTCCGCCGTTCTATGAAAAACTCGGGTATCACCTCGCTGGCCGCGAGGAAGTCGAGCAAGTACCATCGGCGCGCATGCCATATCATTTCATCGTCATGGAGAAGGCGTTGCGATAGCGGTGAAGTATGAATGCTGAGTGATGAATGGTACACGAACCCTTGCGGTCTGAAGGTTCGGCGCGGAAGAACTGAAACCACCAATCACGAATCAACGCTCTCACGAATTGTAACCGCATCCACGCGACGACATCTGAAAAGGGATGCGTCGATTCATGTCTCGATAGACCATGGCGGAGAGCCCCCGGCTAGACTCAAGTCGTCGCGACGCAACACGTCCGAAAAAGCTTTCCTGTCACCCGAACCCGTGATAAAATCGGCAAAATTTCTGAACGCCAACCTGTCGATATGAGAATTCGAATACTACTGAAGCCGTTGCTTGTCGCAGCAATTTTGCTCGCCTCGATTTCCGTTTACGGACAAGATTACGAGGTCGACACGACCTTCAGCTCCCCGTTCGACTTCCGGCAGATCAATACATTCGAGTTCACGACCGGCGGCAAGATCCTCGTGGGCGGCCAGTTTAGCGTCGTGAGCGGTCTCAGTAGGGCGAAGATCGTCCGCTTGAATCCTGACGGAAGCGTCGACGAAACCTTCACCTCACCGCTCCGGGATCTCGGTGTGCAGTACCCCGACGAAGTGCGCTCCATCAGGACACTGCCCGACGGCAAGATCCTCATCGGCGGCTATCTCTCGAGCCTCGGGGCCAATGTCGGGATCGCGAGATTGAACTCCAACGGGACGCTCGACAGCACCTTCACGACAAAACCGACCTTCGCGATCGGTACCGCAATGGTCAAGGCTGAGCCATTGAGCGACGGCAAGTTCATGGCCTGCGGTCCGTTCGGCACAGCTAACGGAATCTCGCAGAAAGCTGTCGCCCGTTTCAATAATGATGGGACTTTCGACAACACTTTCACGGCGGTAATTACCGCGGATATCTACAATCCCAACTGTTCGGATATAAAGGTTCTTCCCGACGGCAAGATAATGGTTGTCGGATTTTTCTATCAGATAAACGGGGCACCCAGATATGGCGGAGCCAAGTTCAACGCCGATGGAACCCTTGACCCATCCTTTGGTTCGACGTCGTCCGTGGGTTCGGTCGATATCAGACTCGGACAGAGCGGAGACTTCTTCACAAATCATTCTTACAGTTATCCGGATCCGAATGACCCGGGCGGGTACATCTACGTCACCGGCATATATAGAAGAAATCTGGAGTCGGGGGATATTTTCGGGTCATTTAACTGCAATAACTACCCCATCCTCCCGATTGCGTTTGCTCAGAGCAACGGGCAGACGATGATTACCGGCGGGTGCACCAACCCGTGGAACAATAGTAAGTATCTATTCGCCAGGTTCAAGCCGGATGCTTCGTTCGATTCGACATTGGACCGCGTTGACTTCGGATCGAACAGCACGGTCACCTACATGGACCGGCAAGCGGACGGAAAGTATCTCTTGATCGGCCGATTCCAAACGGTGAACGGACTCGCGCGAACAAATATGGTTCGGCTTCAGCCAAAGACTATACCGACATCACACCCGGACTTTGACTTTGACGGTGATGGAAAGGCCGATCTGGCCATCTATCGTCCGAGCGATGGCTATTGGTATATTTTCTCGAGCATGGGAACCTATCGTTACATGCCGTGGGGTATTGCCACCGACAAGCCGGTCGCCGCCGACTACGACAATGACGGCACGGCGGACATCGCGGTATTCCGCGACGGAGACTGGTGGATCATCAGAAGCTCTGATGGATCGATGGAGCGTCGGACCTTTGGTCAGGCGGGCGATACACCGCTCGTCGGACATTTCAGTCTGGACGACTCGCTCGACGACAAGGTTGACATGGTAACCAGACAGCCGGCCGCGCTGAGTGACAGTCAGATTCGTTGGCGGTTCAGATTCTTCGGATCGACATTCTCAAACGTCGGTATCATGCCGGGCGAGGCGGTAACAGACAAGCTCGTGATCGCCGATCTTGATGGTGACAGCGTTGATGAATACGGATTCTTCCGCAACGGGTATTGGAAGACGATCGCGTTCGGCGGCACCACCGGTCTCTATGGCTACCCGCGCTCACAGCGGGAATTTTTCTGGGGCACGACCGGTGACATACCTGTCCCCGCCGATTACGATGGCGACGGTCAGGCGGACTATGCGGTCTTTCGTCCATCGACCGGCACATGGTGGATCAATGCGACGAGCATCGGAGTGTTCAGTGTGCGGTTTGGCGCCGCAGGTGATACACCGGTGCCCGCCGACTACGACGGCGACGGCAAAACAGATATTGCAATTTACCGCAATGGACAATGGTGGAGACTCTTCAGCGCCACCGCGAGCGTCCGAGTCGATCAGTGGGGAACCCCAGGCGACATCCCGATCCCGGCCCAGTCGAGATACTAGTCGTGGATTTTCGGATTGCGGATTGCGGATTGCGGATTTCAAATTTGAAATTTGAAATTTGAAATTTGAAACTGCCGACCTGTTCTGCTCCAACGGCTCCGTATGCCGTGAGCTATTCCTGAGCCGATGCCTCCACGCCACGTAAGGACTTCACGCCAGCAGAATCAACTTGCCTTAGAAGCCATACCTTCTATAGAATAGCCTCGCCCTTTCCCATTACAGATCAAAGCTTACGGAGGTAGTTCCTTGCTTGGAAAGACCATCTCGCACTACCACATCACCTCGCAGCTCGGCGAAGGCGGTATGGGTGTCGTTTACGAAGCCGAGGACACGAATCTCGGACGCCATGTCGCGCTCAAATTTCTCACTCCCGCAATGGCGGGCGATGAAAATTTACTGCAGCGGTTTCAGCGCGAGGCCCGTGCGGCGTCATCACTCAATCACCCGAACATCTGTACGATCCACGGCATCGAGCAGCACGAGTCCGAGCACTTCATTGTCATGGAGCTGCTCGAGGGCGAATCGCTCGCCGATCATATTCGACGGCGGCAGATGGATATCGAAATGGTCTTGCGGCTCGGCATTCAGATCGTTGATGCGCTCGAGTCCGCGCATTCGAAAGGAATTGTCCATCGCGATCTCAAACCCGCGAATATTTTCGTCACCTCCCGCAGCCAGGCGAAGATATTGGACTTCGGCCTCGCGAAGTTCGACAAGAATAAACCCGATCCGTCGTCGAATATCGCGACGGCGATCGCTGACAATCTTTCGACGGCCGGTTCTACGATGGGCACGGTCGCATATATGTCGCCCGAGCAGGCGCGCGGCGAGATCACCGACGCTCGAACGGACTTGTTCTCTATGGGCACGGTCCTATATGAAATGGCAGCCGGCAACATGCCGTTCCAGGGCGAAACGTCCGCCGTCGTGTTCGATGCGATTCTTAATCGACAGCCGCCACCGCTCAGCCAGGTTAATGCGTCGATCCCGGCCGAGCTCGGAAGGATAATCGAGCAGGCTTTGGAAAAAGATCGCGATCTGCGATTTCAGAGTGCGACTGAGCTCAAGACCGCCCTCAAGCGGCTGAAGCGCGATCTTGATTCCGGCAAGCATTCGGGTGAAACGAGTACTATTCACAGCACAAGAGCTCCGCAGGCGGTGCACGAACACTCGATCGCAGTGCTCTATTTCGAGAATCTTAGTGGGATGAAGGAAGACGAATACCTTCGCGACGGCATTACTGAGGACATCACTACTGAATTATCCAAGATCAAGCGGTTGAAAACATTCTCTCGTGCAATGGTCCTGAAATATCGAGATAAGTCGGTTACCGCGGGACACGTAGGACAGGAACTCGGAGCGTCGTATGTCCTCACCGGAAGCTTGCGTCGGGCAGGCAGCCGGCTTCGTATAAACGCACAGCTGATCGATGCGGCAACGGACTTCCCGGTCTGGTCGGAGCGGTACGATCGTGAAATGCAGGATGTCTTCGAGGTGCAGGATGAGATCGCGTCAAAGATCGCGGCCGCGCTGCGGATCACGCTCTCACCACAGGAACAGCAAGCCCTTGCGGCCAAACCGACCGAGAACCTGCAGGCATACGATCTTTATTTGCGCGGAAGAAATTATTCACGAAGAGTCGGCCGGCAGGATCTGCAATTCGCATTGCAGATGTACGAGAACGCCGTCGCATTCGATGAAGATTTCGCTCTCGCCTATGCGGGATTGGCGAATGTTTGCGCCCAGTACTACTACCACTATGAACGCCAGCCTCAGTGGATAGATCGTGCGATTGCCGCGACGCAAAAGGCCAGTGCAAACGGTAATGACGCACCTGAGATCAAACTTGCTGAGGCGTGGGTGCAGTTTGCCAAGGGAGATTATGACGGAGCTGTCGTGAAGACAAAGCTCGCGCTCGGGCGTGCCCCCGATCTGGATGGCGGATATTACCTTTTAGGCCGAGCTCTTTTCGAAGCTGGACGTTATCAGGAGATCGTAGATGTAATGGAAGTCGCACTTGCACACGCGGGCGAGAACTATAACACTACGATCCCCATCCATAATGCCCTTGGCGCACTCGGAAAAACCGATGCTTTGAAAAACTATCTGCATCGCGAGATCGCGATTTATGAGGATCATCTGAAGAAGGTGCCTGAGGATGCTCGAGTTCGGGTGCTGCTCGCGGGCGACTACGCGGCACACGGACGGCTCGAAGACGCATCACGAGAAGCCGACATGGCGATCGCGTTGCGGCCGGACGACACGATGATCCTGTACAACACTGCCTGCGTCTTCGGGATAATGAACAAACCGCAGGAAGCAATGGCCGCACTTAAGAAAGCGTGGGAAGGCGGGAACCGCAATGCCGCCTGGACCCGTAAGGATCCGGACCTCACCATCCTGCATGGAAACCCGGAATTCGAAGCGCTCTATCCCGCCGCAAGCTCCGCCCAGCCTTCGGCGTGAAGCCTTAGCGCGGCCGCGGGTACGACTAATTATGAACGGACGGCAGAAGAATCGCGTATAGCACTGTGCTAACGTGAAGAAAATGAATTGTCCAAGTTGCGGATCAGAAACCTTCCTCAATCAGCAATATTGCCGGTCGTGCGGTGCCGACCTCGTCGAGGATCGTCCGCGTTCCATCCGGCCGCAGATCGTCGGACTGCTAATCCTTACATTGACATTCGGCGGGCTGCTGCTCGCAATGACGGGCAAGCTTTTCGATCTTAGGTGGATGATCTTCACGGGCGTTTTCGTGATGATCGGCGGAATGTTCTGTGTCGCCGCCGCTGCGTTACTTCGGCAGTCGTTGCCGCGAAAACGTAAGCGTAAAACCGTCGAACAGCCGGAACCGATGCTTGGCGCCGACACCACAAATAAGCTGCTTCCCATCGGCGACAATGACTTTGTCCCAAGCGTCGTTGAGAAAACGACGGATCTGTTGAAAACTCCGGCATCTACGTCGCGCGAGTAGACAAAGAGCGCTACAGTCGTCTTTTGCGTTAGACCCACTGAAGCGGCACGAGTTCTTCCCTACACCGATCACCTGGTCGAAGACCTGAACATCCACACCTCCAATTCGCTTGACGCGTGACAGGAAAAAAGGCACTTAACTTTCTGTTAAATGTCGCGTCGCCGTCTACCTATCTGGATGGATTAGGTGGATAATATTCACTTCCACACAGCTATATAAAAAATGGAGGTCTCTTATGAGCTTTATCAAGACAGAGGACGGAACAAATATTTTTTACAAGGATTTTGGCGAAGGACAGCCGATCGTTTTCAGTCACGGATGGCCCCTAAGCTCCGATGATTGGGACAACCAGATCTTCTACTTTGCGTCGCGTGGATTTCGCTGTATCGCTCACGACCGGCGCGGACACGGCCGCTCAGATGCTACGTGGGAAGGCAACGAAATGGACACGTACGCAGACGATCTGGCGGCGTTGACAAAGACGCTTGATCTTAAGGATGCGATCCACATCGGACACTCGACCGGCGGCGGCGAGGTCGCTCGTTACATCGGACGGCACGGTACATCGCGCGTCGCAAAGGCAGTGCTGGTCGATGCGGTTCCGCCGATCATGGTCAAGACCGAAGACAATCCGGGCGGCCTGCCGATCGAGGTCTTCGACGGTTTCCGCGAAGCCATGATCCGGGACCGGGCACAGCTGTTTCGTGACATTCCCACTGGGCCGTTTTACGGCTTCAACCGGCCGGGTGCAAAAGTTTCGCAGGGCCTGATCGACAACTGGTGGCGGCAGGGAATGAACTGTTCGTTCAAGGCCGCTTACGACTGCATCAAGGCGTTTTCGGAAACGGACTTTACCGAAGACCTCAAAAAGTTCGATGTGCCTAGCTTGGTAATCCATGGCGACGACGATCAGATCGTTCCGATCGACGACGCGGGCAGACGTTCTGCCGAGATCATCCCGAACGCTATCCTGAAAGTGTATCCGGGCTTCGGCCACGGGCTCCTTTCCACGAATCACGAAACGGTCAATCCGGACCTGCTCGAGTTCTTTACATCCAGCGAACTGAAATCGGCAACTGCCGGCTAGAGAATCTCAACAACCTGAAGACCGCATAATTTGCGGCGGGGCCCACTCGCCGCTTTTTTCGTGTCAATTTCATTTGGAGCTCGGAAGCACGGTTTGCTAGAATAGCCGTTCGTCTCGCCCCGCTTGTATACATACTCCTAATGAAAGTCGAAAGAGCAATCGTATTTTGTATTGGCTTACTGGTCCTGGCCCTGGGGGTCAATGCGCAGTCACCCGAAGCACCGCGAACGAAAGACGCCTTGTCGAGCGTGATATCTAAGCGAATCGCCGGTGTCCAGTTCGCGATAATCGCGCCGTCCGAGCAGAAAGAATTGAATCTCGGCGACCCATGTAACACGGCTGCTCCGATCACCTTCGGCGAAACGGTCAATGGCGCGCTCTCCTCGACAGACTGCCGTCTCGACGACTTTTCGTATGCCGACTTCTATATATTTAACGGAACGGCCGGGCAGCAAGTGACGATCAACTTGAGCTCAAGCGCTTTCGATACTTACTTGGGACTTGCGAATCTAACCGGCACCTTTATTGTTGAGGACAACGACGGCGGGGGTGGCACGAATTCGCGGATCATCGCTAATCTCCCGGAGACCGGCCAGTACATTATTTTGGCAAACTCGTTGCTCCCGAACACGTTCGGGACATATTCGCTGAATTTGACCGGATCGACCGTTTGCACCTACTCAGTCGATCCCGTTTCTCATGACATACCTGGCAACGGCGGCACATACTCATTCGCAGTGAACACGCAGGCGGGCTGCTATTGGAGCGTGAACTACGATGTTTACGGATTCATAAATTTCGTCACGAGCGGCGGCACCGGGCCGGGAACCGTTACGTACACCGCTAATCCTAATGCGGGGCCGAATTCTGACGGCTCGCCCCGGAGCATGGTAATCCGGGTAAGCAATGCTTTGTTTACGATCAATCAATCCTATCTCGCTTGTACATACTCCATCACGCCGGGAAGCGCGAGTCACGGTCCGGATGCCGGTACGCATGAGTTTCAGATGAACACAGCCGTCGGGTGTCCTTGGATCGCAACTTACCAGCCTTCTAACTATTGGCTGTGGACATCGAACGAATTAAAACGCGGCCCTGGACCGGTCGTCTACACTGTCGCCGCAAACAATAGCGCCGATCGCAACAGCACGATCAGCGTGGCGGGACATACTTTTTCTGTCCAGCAGACGGGACGCAATTGTACGTATTCTGTTTCGCCGACCTACGTGCGAGTTTCACCGGCAGGCGGAACGGGCGCGATATCAGTCACAACCCAACCGGGATGTACATGGTCGTTCTGGCAAGGCTATTCCTGGCTCTCATTTCCGTACGGATCTGGCGGAACGGGTACGGGGTCGGTGGCTTATCAGGCGTATCCAAACACGACCTATTTGCCGCGAACATGGATCAGCTTGTTCTCGGAAAGCACTGCTCTTAACGTCGTATTTACCCAGGCCGCGATTCCCTACAGAACTCCTTTCGATTTTTTTGGAGACAGCCGTGCGGATAAAAGTCTCTTCCGGCCATCGACCAACGAATGGATACTAACGGATAGCCAGTCCGGCTCGACGTACATTTATCAATTTGGCATCAGCGGGGACGTCCGGGTTCCCGGTGATTATAACGGCGACCGTTATTCCGAGATCGCCGTGTTCCGTCCGGCAAACGGCACGTGGTATTTTTTTGACCGGTCCTCGAGCACGTACTCCGGGATCGCGTTCGGTACTGACGGTGATATTCCAGCACCGGCGGATTACGACGGCGACGGAAAAACTGATATTGCGGTATTCCGTCCCGCGACCGGCATCTGGTACATTTTGCGGACCTCCGACGGCGGCGTCACGATCACCAGATTCGGTCTCGAAGGCGATGCTCCCGTTCCCTCGGATTACGACGGAGATCTAAAAGCGGATATTGCGATCTGGCGACCCAGCGCAGGCGAGTGGTGGGTGTTGGGTTCAACGAGCGGTGTATCAGCTCTCCAATTTGGGGCGACGGCGGACAAAGCGGTGCCCGGCGATTACACGGGCGACGGAAAGTCGGATATCGCATTCTGGCGGTCATCAACCGGTTTCTGGTACATCCTCCGAAGTGAAGATTTTTCCTACTACGCATTTCCATATGGAATCACAGGCGATCTTCCGACACCGGCAGACTACGACGCCGACGGCATCTTCGACCCGTCCGTTTTCCGACCTTCGAACGCGACGTGGTATGTCAGTCGGTCTGCGTCTACGCCTTCGACAACACCGATGGGTCAACCCGGCGATCTACCGCTTCCAGGATCTTACGTGAGATAAGGGGTTGGTTATCGTTTCTATCCGTTAACGAATAATGAATGGCTCTCCGCCTTCGCGAAATATTTCCGCAAAACTATTAGCGTCGCTCGGCAAAAGACCGCGACAAATCCTGTCATTACTTCGAACGTGCAAAACCAACTAACTCCCACACCCTTTTTGGATGGGCCGGCTCTGAGAGATTGCTAGGGCTCGATCTCGTAAATCCTGTATTTCCCGCTTCGATTGCTCGTGAACATCAATTTCCTGCCGTCAGGCGACCAGGCGGGAGTGACGTCGTCTCCCAGGTCGCGGGTCAGACGCACGAGGTTGCTGCCATTTGCATTCATGATATAGATCTCGGGGTTTCCGTCGGCATTGCTGACGAATGCGATACGGTTTCCGTCGGGCGAAAATGCCGGATCGCTGTCGTAACGGGGGCGGTTCGTCAGGCGCCTTTCGCTTCCCCCGTCGACGTTTATCGAAAAAAGCTCAAAGTTCCCGACACGCCCTCCCTCCCTATCATTCACAAACACAATCGACTTTCCGTCCGGAGCCCACACTGGGCCGACGGACATCGCCCGATCACCATAGAGGAGACGCTGATCCGATCCATCCGAATTCATCACATATATCTCAAAGCTGGTTGTTCCCGAAGCGCGACTAGCCGCAAACGTGATCCGCGATCCATCGGGCGAATAGGCCGGTGACATGTCTCTCGATGGACTCTGCGTTAAATTGACAAGATCCGATCCATCGATATTTACAGAACAGATCTCGGTGTTGTCATTGATCCGTTCCTGAAATAATATCCTGCGTCCGTCGGGCGAAATTGTCGCCGACCCGCCCGCCGAAGTCCTGAAGACCAATGTGTCGGTTTGTGAATTGAGATCAAAGATCCTAATCTCGTTTGGCATGTGATAGACAACCCGGTCTCCGCCAGGCGAATACGACGGATCGAGAATTTCGTCGCTCTCTATTTTTGAAGTAACAACCCGGGGCGAGAACGGCTCGATATTCATCAAGTAAATATTTTCTTTGCCGGCGGCGCGGTCGCTTAGCAGCAGGACCTTGGTTCCGTCGGACGACCAGGGATTCGGTGGGCTGGCATCCCATCCGGGTTCGTCCGTAATCTTTCGGACGTTGCTCCCATCGGTGTTCATCAGGTAAACGTCGTTATTCTCCTTCTCTACATCGGAGTTAAAAAGTATCTGTGTGCCGTCAGGCGAGTAGGACGGAAACGATTCGTGCCCGGGTCCGTAGGTCAGCCTCTTCGTCTCGCCCGTCGCGATCACTCGCGTGTAGATCTCAAAATTTCCTTCGACATCGCTCGCGTAGACGATGCTCTTTCCGTCAGGGGAAAATCCAGGATCCGAATCAAAGTACGGGCTCTCAACGACCGTCACGATCGTCCCGGTCTCAAGCGTAAAGATAAAAATGTCAGAATTGTTCGGAACTGAAGTGTCCGACGCTTTCGACTGATAGAGAAACTGCTTCGAGTCCTGCGACCAGGTGCAGTTACCAGGATGGAAAGGTACTACCCGTTCATTCGAACCGTCAGAATTTGCGAGGTAGAAATTTCGGTCGCCTCCTCCCTTGTTGAAAAAAACCTTTGTCCCGTCCGGCGACCACAATCCACTAGTGAGCCCGGAGATCGACGTGTCCTGGCTGACATCCGTGCCGTCGGCGTTCATGACGAACGATGCAACTGTATTTTTATCGAAAAAGCGCAAAAACCGGATCCGTCCGTCAAGTGTAAAGATCGGGTGGGCGTCTTCGGAAGGCGAATCCGTCAAACGGATGAGCGTGTTCTTCTCTTGAAAGCCCGAGCTCCGGCCGGAGAACGGGGCGAGGTAAAAATAGGCGATGATGCCTACCCCGAGTATCCCGGCAGTGACTGCTCCCGCGAGTGCTATCTTCGGCCAACTCTTTCGCATACGCCCGCCATCGCGCGAGTCTTTAGGATCAGCCGCTTCAACCGCGGGAGTGGCCATGCTATCTGATATCCGCACTTCCGGGGTACTCATCTTGTCGGGCAAATTGGCCTTTTTCACGACGGTGCGAAAACGTTCTTCTTCGCGAAGATAGTCGAACTCGCGATCGAGATTCAGCCACGACAGATTCGAATCGCGTTCGTCAAGAGCGATGTCGAGCCACGCGAAAACGTCCTCCGTTTCATTGAGGACAGCAAAACCGCTGGCGATGTTGATTGCACTGACGTATTTTCCTTTTCTCTTCTCGATCAGCCCTTGCAATTCGTTCCGGGCAGATTCGCGATCGCCCATGTGAGCTTTCAAAAATATCGACGCCGAACGTGTCAACGACATATCATGGGACAAAACGACCGCGTCCTCGGCCGCCTTTGCCGCTTCGGCAAGCTGGCCGGTACTCACATACGACTGAACGAGAAAGTAATACGCATACAAATAGTCCGGCGCGAATCTAATTGTCTCTTTATGAATTCGGATCGCCGCTTCGTGCTCGCCGAGATGTGCAAACGCCTCGCCCATCCATGTATTGATCGCCGGAGAAAGCGGGTCAAGGACCTGAGCTTTCCTTAGCTCGAGGATCGCATCGCCGATCCGCCCGAGCCTCAGCAGAAGTGTGCCGTAAACCTGATGTGCAGCCGCATAGTTGGGATTCAGCTCGATGGCCTTCTGAAACGAAAGCTCGGCCCCGCGCCAGTTCCAATCAAAGTCCATCAGAATGACCCCGAGTGAAACGTGCGCTTCGGGAATTGCGTCGTCGATCTTGAGAGCGCGAAGCACCGCGGCCTTTGCTTTTGGAAACGCGGCGCGCGGCTCAAGCTCGTCAGAAAGCGGCAGCAGCTGATAGACCTCGGCCATTCCGGCGTACGCGAGAGCATATAGAGGATCGATCTCGATCGCCGCCTCGAAATTCCTGAGCGCTTTCGTAAGCCCGTCCGCCGTTCGTTTCGAAAAATTGAAGCGGCCCTTTAGATACTCCTGATATGCCGATTTGTTTTCGGTGTAATGCTTTGTCAACTCGTCGCGAGTCTCGGCCGAATACTGTTTGCTGAACGCGCTGACTACCAGTTCGGCGATGCGGTCCTGAACTTCGAAAATATCGTCGATCTCAGTATTGAAACTTTCGGCCCAGAGCGTTTTCCCGCTTTCGGCATCGAGCATCTGTGCGGTCAGTCGTAAACGATTGCCGGACTTTTGAAAATTTCCTTCGAGGATTGCATCGACATTCAGGAGCCCGGCGATCGCGACCGAATCCTGATCCGCCGCCCGGAACTTCAAGACCGAAGTGGTTGGCCGGGTGATGATCTTCCCTGTTCGCGTGAGCTGAGTAATGAGAGCGTCCGTGATACCGAGACCGAAAAATTCGTCGTCGGGCTGGGAAGCCAGAGACTGAAATGGAAGCACCGCAACGCTTTTGATCTCGCTCAACGTCCGCGACTCGTCTCCGCCTACCTTTACGCGGAGATGCCGCTCGAGGATCAGGTCACTTTCAGAGACCTTTACGTCCGCGGAAAATCGGTAACCTCGCTTAGAGATCGTTTTTATGTATTGATTGCCGTCAACGTTGAGGATTTTCCTGAGACGGGAGACATATTGGGCCAGATTGCTTTCCTCGACGAACGTATCCTTCCAGATCCCCGACATCATCTCGTCTTTGCTGAGGACCTTGCCGTTGTTCTCGACAAGCATCTGCAAAGTCTCGAACTCCTTAGTCGGCAGATGAACAGCCCGGCCGTCAGCCGTAAGTAGCTGCTCCTGAACGTTCAGAACGAATTTTCCGAATTGATAGATCGTCGCCATTAAAACAGGTTCAGAAAAAATACACGAAAATTCAAAAAATGTTTAAGACTCTGGCCGCACGTTTCGTCGATGATCGTTCGCAATGACGAACAAACACGACGGCATCGTGGTCGAGATAGACGAGCGAATCGCCGTCACAAACGAGGAGCAGCAGTTCGAAGCATATTGTTCAGGGTGCAAACAGATGACGGTAATGGCGACACCAAAAGCCGCCGGTTTGCTGACCGAAACTTCCGAACGTGAAGTGTTTCGCATGATCGAAGCAAAAGAGATTCATTTTATTGAAAACGACCGTGTACTAGTGTGCATCGTGTCGCTTCGAAATCTTAAGGCTGATTCTAACACACGGACGGCCTAAGGATTTTATAGACCTAAAGAGGAGATTATGGACCACAAATTCTGCATAGCGGCATTCATTTTATTTCTGATCGTGTGCCCTGCTGCGACGAACACCTACGCGCAACCCGGGACTCTCGACACCACATTTGGAGCCAACGGAGTTGTGACGACAACGGTGACGCCATTTACCAATCTTGTAAACGAGATCGCGATCCAACCCGACGGAAAAATAATCGCCGTCGGCAGCGGCGATAGCATGGAGGTCGTTCGCTACAACGTCAATGGATCTCTCGACACAAGTTTCAACGGGACCGGAATGGCAGTATCAACCCCGGGTGACGCTTTAGGGGTTGCGATCCAACCGGACGGCAAGATCATCGTTGTCGGCAATGACGGCAACATAGCGAATATTGACTTAAAGGTGGTCCGGTACAACGCAAACGGTACGCTCGATACTTCGTTCGACGGAGACGGGATAGTTACTACGGCGATCGCCGGAGGTACGGACGTGGCATACGGAGTTGCCGTCCAGTCCGACGGCAAGATCGTCGTTTCCGGCCGCAGCGATACACCGCCAAATTTTCAAACGTCGTACGCGGTGATCCGCTACAACGCGAACGGGTCTGTTGATACTTCGTTCGGTACTCAGGGCATTATCGTTCCCGCGATGTCGGGTAACGTCTTCGCACATCAGCTGGCACTCCAGGCCGACGGCAAGATAGTAGTCGCATGCAACCGGATATCCAACGGCGAGCGGATCCTGGTGATGTTGCGATACACGTCGGGCGGACAGCCCGACCCGGCGTTTGGCGTGAACGGTATCGTTGAGACACGCGTCGGGATCGGCGTCGAATACGCGGCCGTCGCACTACAAACCGACGGAAAGATCGTAGTTTCGTGCAGCGGTTTCACTAATGCTTCGAGTTACGATTTCTGGGTCGTTCGCTACAACACAGACGGATCGCTGGATGACACGTTCGGCAACATGGGCCTGGCCCAAACGCCTATCGGACCGGGTACTGCTCTGGACCAGGCGAAGGCGTTGGTTATCCAGCCGAACGGCAAGATCGTCGTCGGTGGAAGAGCTCCCAGCGGGGTTAACAGCAATTTCGTCGCGGTCCGCTATAACAAGAACGGCTCGCTCGATCCGAAATGGGGAAACGGCGGGATAGCTACGACCGACCTTGGAGGAAACGCTGACAGTATTAACGCCGTCGCGATCCAAACGAACGGAAGGATCGTCGCCGCAGGTGAAAGTGACGTCGGAACCGCCGGCACCAGAAAGTTCGCGCTTGTTCGATACAAGGGCGACACGGCGGAGAATTTCGACTATGACCGGGACGGTTCCGCCGACATTTCGATATTCCGGCCATCGGCCGGCGATTGGTACGTCCTCGGAAGTTTTAATGGTTCCGTCACCGGATTGAATTGGGGCATCTCGACTGACGAGCTCGCCTCCGCTGATTACGACGGTGATCTCAAAACGGATATCGCTGTTTGGCGTGCCGGAGCCGTCGGTACCCTTTACATCCTGAACAGTTCCGACAACACGGGCAGGTATGAACAGTTCGGCCAAACCGGCGACGACCCGTCGGTGATCGGCGACTACGATGGCGATGGAAAGGCGGACCCGGCGGTTTATCGTGCAGGCGCATCCGCCGGACAGCAAAGCTTTTTCTACTATCGCGGAAGTTTCAACAACCCGAACGGGGCGATCTCGTTCGTCCCCTGGGGAACCAACGGCGACGTGGCGGCCCGCGGCGATTACAACGGCGATGGACGGTTCGACCCCACAGTCTTTCGTCCGCTAAACGGTGTCTGGTATTCGCTGAACCTCGCAAACAATGCAACCACCGCGACCAACTGGGGCCTCGGCACCGATAAACTCGTGCCGGCTGATTACACCGGCGACGGAAAAACCGATCATGCGGTTTTTCGAAACGGCCTTTGGTACATCCTCGAGAGCAACACCGGGCTGGTCCGATACGCCTCATGGGGAATTGCCACGGACAAACTCGTTCCAGCAGATTACGACGGTGATGGAAAAACCGATGTCGCTGTCTTCCGTAACGGGATCTGGTACATCCAGCAAAGCTCGGGCGGCGATCGAAATATCGCCTTTGGCCTGGCGACGGATATTCCGACGCCATCGAGTTACCTGCCCTGATCCGGAAACCCATTGAATCTACGCACCGCCGAGAATCGAGCGGTCAATCAGAAACAGAAAAGGAGAATTTTTCATGAACAAATTATTAACGATCATATTCGCTATCGCAGTCTGCACGCAGGTAAGTTTCGCTCAGAAGGCTGAACACTCACGCACGTCGTTGCGAGAGATTCAAAAAGAAGCCGCGGAGATAAAGAAAGAATCCGCGAACACGGCGATGCTCTCGCCGGCGGATTTCAACGACACTGCGTCGTTCGGCAAGAATGCAAAATTCCTCGGCAGCCTGTACGCCGGGACGCTTTATGTCTATCGAAGTTGCGACCCGCAGGTATTGTTAGACGAGCTTCAATTGACCCTCGCCGCAGACGATCACTGCATCGTCCACAACTCCACCACGCCGATGACCACGACAAGCGTGTTCGACCCGGTGTGGCAGATAACGATACCCGGGAACAGCGTCGACAACGTGATCTATCCGATGTTGAATAACACCATCGGATACGATGCATTTCCATCCGACCAAGGACCGCCGGTCGGCAACAACGGCTATCTCTCCGGTTTCGCATCGATCCGCTTTTCGCCGGTCGTGACAATAGAAAGCTCAGCCCTGAACGATCCCGCGGCGATCGATCCGTCGACTGGATTGCCGATGAACGGATCGTATACCGCGTCGCTTCCGGGGACTCGCGTCAAGGGATTCCTGGTTAACACTGATGACTTTGTCAGCGAGAACGACAGTTACGCATCGGTTGGCGGACGTGGATTTTCACGAACCTACTTCGCCGCCCTCGGCCTGCCGAATGGCGTCATTAACAACCTCTTCAAAAGGTCGATGACGTTGAAGTTCGGTATCCGAGCCGATGTCAACGGTCCGATGCAGCAGGCCTATTTCTCTTATACGTTTCGCCTTCTGGGCAACTAGAGGTTACCTGAGACATGAAAAGAAGATCTCCCATCGATCTGTTTGCGTGGATGATCTCGTCAGCACTCAAAAGATACGAGAACATTCTTCGAGGAGTAGGACCAATGAAGTACTTATTATTTCTTACCGCTATTTTTATATTCGCGTCGCCGTTTTACGCTCAGTCAGCGAATGACGGGTTCAACCCGGATGCCAATGCGCTCGTTCAAAAAGTTGCTATCGGCACCGGGAACGGGGAGATATTGATCGGCGGTGGATTTACGGCGGTCGGCGGCGTCACTCGAAACCGCGTCGCGCGCCTTGCAACAAACGGCAATGTCGATAATTTTTTTACCGCCGATGTGAACGGAAATGTAAACACGATCGCGATCCAGCCCACGGACCGCAAGGTCCTGATCGGCGGAGCGTTTTCAATGGTCGGCGGCGTTCAGCACGACAACGTCGCACGTCTTAATGTCGACGGTACGGTTGACGCATTGTTTACCGCGCCGAACGGTGCGGTGCGTTCGATTGTCGTTCAACCGGACGGAAAATTCATCATGGCCGGCGCGTTCACCATGGTCGGCAGCGTTTCGCGGAACCGCATCGCTCGGCACAATCCAGTAGGAACGGTTGACACCGGTTTTGATCCGAATGCGAATGGCGCGATCGAAACGGTCGTCGTCATGCCGAATGGGAAGATTCTCATCGGCGGTCAGTTCACATCGGTCGGCGGTGTCACCCATAACCGCCTCGCCCGTCTCAACCCGGACGGTTCGGTGGATGCGACTTTCAACCCGACCGTCAATTTTACTGTACGTACGGTGGAAGTTCAGGCCGACGGAAAAGTACTTGTCGGCGGTGAATTCACCACGGTCAACGGGGTCATCCGGAATCGGATCGCTCGGCTCAACCCGGACGGAACGCTCGACGCGGAGTTTAATCCGAACATGAACAGCTTTGTCTGGTCGATCGCCGTCCAACCCGATGGAAAAATCGTGGTCGGCGGAACGTTTTCGACCGTCGGCGGCCTCCCGCGCGGTTATCTCGCTCGCTTGAATCTAAACGGTACGCTTGACGCCTCGTTCACGCCGAGTCCGAACACCGAAGTCTATTCGGTTGCCGTACAATCCGACGGCAAAATAGTTTTTGGCGGGTTCTTCCTGTCGGTCAACGGAGTCGCGCGAAACCGGATCGCACGTGTCTATGCGAACGGAATGCTTGAAACAGACTTTAACCCCGATACCGGAGCCGGAGGAGCCGTTTCGGCGATGATCTCGCAAGGAGACGGCAAGGTTTTGATCAGCGGATTTTTTACCACCGTCGGCGGCGTCCCGCGCGGGAGACTCGCACGCCTTAACCCAAACGGAACTCTGGACACGACCTTCCCCGATCCGGGAGCGAACAATCTCGTGCTGGCACTTGCTCGGCAGGCAGACGAAAAGATTCTGGTCGGCGGATTCTTCGACTCGATCGCGTTGACGGCTCAAGCCAAGCTCGCTCGTCTCAACTCGAACGGAACTCGGGACACGACGTTCAATCCCGTAACCAACGGAAGTGTATACGCTCTCTCGGTGCAGTCGGACGGGAAGATCCTGGTCGGCGGAACCATCAGTCTGATGAATGGAATGGCGGTCAACAATATCGTTCGCCTAAATCCAAATGGAACGCTCGATACCACGTTTAGTTTTAACGTGAACGGTGTAGTTGAAGAGATCGCGATCCAAACTGACGGGAAAATTTTGATCAGGGGAAGCTTTACGACGGTCAACGGAGCAAGTCGTCCGCTGCTTGCCCGCCTTAATGCCGACGGAGCAACTCTCGATGCATCGTTTTCTCCGAATATTACTCACACCCTGCCGGGCACGCCTGCGGTCAGAAGAATTTTCCTGCAGCGTGACGGTAAGATCCTGGTCGGCGGTACCTTCGACAACGTCAACGGAACCGCACGGCAAAACATTGCTCGCCTAAACGCCAACGGAACCCTCGACGCCGCATTCACCGCGAGCGCAAATTTTCAAGCGACTTCGTTTGCCGAAGAATCAAACGGCGGCAGACTTACGATCGGCGGTCAATTTACAACTTTCAATGGCGTGGCCTTCGCTGGTCTGGTCAAAGTCAACGGCACGACCGGTGCACTCGCGACAGCGTTCAACCCGGGCGTCACGGGCACTCCGCAGATCATTCTCATCCAGTCGGACGCAAAAATGTTGATCGCCGGTTCAGTGAATAGTGTCGGCGGCCTAACTCGAAACGGTGTCGCCAAGATTTCCTGGGATAAAGACGGCGCCGTCCAGGATCTCACCGTGTCAAACGGCATGGCGAGCTGGAAGTTCGTTTACAACCATCCTCAAATCCACCGCGTTATATTTGAAAAGTCGACCGACGGAGTGAACTACACATTTCTCGGCGAGGCCACACCACATGCCGACGGAATAACCTGGCAATTACCCGGTGTCACTATTTCCGGCGGATACATCCGGGGGCGGGGTCTTTACCCGGATGCGTCCAATCAGCAGTCGTCGGTCGAATTCGTCAGATATATTCCGCGACGGGCTGGAACCGTTTTCGACTTCGACGGAGACGGCAAGACCGACATCGGTATCTTCCGTCCGGCCGGCGCGTTTTCTGAATGGTGGATCAACCGGAGCGGGAATGGACAGACGTTCGCACTTCAGTTTGGTTCATCGACTGACAAGATCGCTCCTGCGGATTACACCGGTGATGGTAGAGCCGATATCGCTTTCTTTAGACCGTCTTCGGGTGAATGGTACGTACTGAGATCCGAAGACTTCTCCTTCTTCGCACTTCCCTTCGGAACCAATGGCGATGTTCCTGTTCCCGCTGATTACGATGCCGATGGGAAAGCAGACTTCGCAGTCTTCCGCCCGTCGACATCAACCTGGTTCATATCTCAGTCATCTGGCGCTCCGACTCGAATAGAACAGTTTGGTTCGAATGGCGATCAGCCTGTTGTTTCTGATTACGACGGCGATGGAAAAGCAGACATCGGGATCTTCCGTACTGCGGCGACAGCCGAATGGTGGATCAATCGATCGACGGCGGGACTTCTCGCAATGCAGTTTGGTGCTTCGACCGATAAAGCTGTTCAAGGCGATTACACCGGAGATGGAAAGACAGACATCGCTATCTGGAGACCATCGACGGGTGAATGGCTGATCGTCAGAAGTGAAGACTTCTCGTTCTACGGCTTCCCGTTCGGTGCAAATGGAGATGTCATTGCACCGGGTGATTACGACGGTGACGGCAAGTTCGACCCGACGGTCTTCCGTCCATCAAATTCGACCTGGTTCATCGCGAGAACAACCGCAGGAACACAGATCGTTCAATTCGGTGCGGCTGGCGACAGGCCCATTCCAAACTCATTCGTGCCATAGTAGAAGAATATGAAACGATCAGCGCTTTTGATCACAATCGCCCTACTATTCTCGGCCGGCGCCTCCGCGCAGAGCCCTGACTCGTTCGACATTGCATCGTTCCAGGCACCGAAGGGCTGGACGCGCGAAGCGAACGACAAGACGATTCAATTTACTACCGAGAACAAGGCGGAACGGACGTATTGCGTGTTGACCATGCTCAAGTCCCTTCCGGCAACCGGCACTTCGGTAGAGAATTTCAACCTGGCGTGGGCGTCGCTTGTGAAGGGAGCGGTCAACCCAACGTCGCCTCCCGAAATGTTGCCTTCGGCGAATGAAGGAGCGTGGGCCATCGAGATTGGGTATTCGCCATTCGAAAAAAATGGGCAAAAAGGGGTTGCGATGCTCGCCACGATCAGCGGCTCGGGGACCATGCTAAACGTCTTGATACTCACCAACACGCAGGCGTACGAAAAGGATATAACCGCCTTTCTGGAGTCGATCGATCTCAAGCGGCCCGTCGTCGAACCTCCATCAAAGCCGACCGTGCCCGCCGCGTCTCCCGCCAAACCGCCGGCCATTTCGTCAGGCTACGCATTCACGACCACCAACTTCGACGACGGGTGGACGAGCACGATCGAGAATGACTGGGTCCGCGTCTCTCGCGGCGCGGTTGTCGTCCTTATTCACTACCCGAACAAGCAAGCTGATACATACAACTCGGTGCTCATGGACGGCTTAAAGAACGCGTGGGATGTTCTCGTGGCACCCCGCTACCCAACCGGACGTAACCTTGAGTTCAAACCGATCACAGGGTGGCAGTCCATCGAGTTTGCCGAAGGCGATCTCACTGAACAAGGAAGCGGTAAGACCGTCCACGTCGTGCTCTTCAAGATGAACTATCAGAACGGGAGCGGACGTTACCTTGAGTTCATCACCCCGACCAAGCAGGCGTTCGAACAGGAGTTCGGTCCCTATCACCAGGGTACGTCCGGATGGGAGAAGCTCGAGAGCATGGCGAACTACAATAAATTCGGCATTGCCGCCTCCGACTTGAAAGGCAAATGGACGAATGATTTCACGGGAGCACTTTCGTACGTGAACGCGTATACCGGCGCGAGTGCCGGCATGAACACACATTCGTCGGTCGAGAATTTTTCCTTTGCTCCCGGCGGCACTTATAGCTGGGACCTCGGCGTCGCCAGTGGGTTTGTCGGAAACATAAAATTTCAAAGCGTTAAATCGAGCGGACGCGTCAGCGTACCAAACGTTTGGAAACTAACCTTTTCCAGTATCGAAGGTAAACCGAGAACATTCGACGCACATTTCTCAATCATAAAAGGCGCAAGAATTTTGTGGCTCGACGGCAAAGCTTTCGGAAAGGTGAACTGAAGATAAGGCAGAAATGAAAAACAAGATCGGCAAAAGACTCGCGGTATTGATATTCGTTTTGGGGTTCTTTGTGCTCTTCGCCTCCATGGCACCGGCCCAATCGACGGAAACGTTCGACATCGCCACGTTCCGTGTCCCCAAGGGTTGGAACAAACAAGCGACTGATAATTCATTTCTGATATCTACGGAGGACAAGACTACCGGAACGTTCTGCCTGATAACCGTCTACAGGTCTATCCCGGGTACCGAGAATTCGAAAGAGAACTTCGACCTGGCCTGGAATTCGATCGTGAAAGAGATGGTTGCAGTTGCCGACGCTCCGACGATGCAGCCGTCGAAGAATTCCGCCGGAGAATGGAAAGTCGAGATGGGATCGGCGGCGTTTGAGAAGGACGGTACAAAAGGTGTCGCGGTACTCGTCACGACCAGCGGTTTCGGGAAGATGCTGAATGCGCTCATCCTTACGAACTCCGATGTTTATGAACCGGCGATCGGTGCGTTTCTGGAATCTGCCGACTTAAAGAAGCCTGTCGCCGTTAACAAGCCGGCGCCGGCGAACGATTCGCTTCCCTCTTCGAATCTATCGGTCACGTCACACAACTGGAAGCAAAGCCAGAGCCGCAAGGATGGGATGGGGAGTTACGCGGGCTACTCGGCAAATACCTATCAATTCCTGCCAAACAATACGTACATATTCTCGCAAGTCACGTTCCAGAATTACGCCCCGAAATATTATCTGGAAGATGAAGAAGGCACCTACAAGATCGCGGGCAGCACTATCACGCTGATGCCGAAAAAGGCATCGTTTCGCGTCTACCGCAGCACCCGCCAAGACCCAGTTTTGAAGTCCGGTAATCTCGAACGGACAACCGTGCAGTACAGCTTCGAGATCATGAACTTGAACAACAACCTCACGCTGCTGCTTTCGCCAACCGATGGTCTCGAAACAAAACGCGACGGCCAGTTCAGCTTTTGGCTCAACGGCGAAAAGAGAAAAACCTATTCGTACAACTCCGTAAATTCAGCGGGCGAATTGATCCGGATCGAGAGGTGAGAAATGAAAAGAACACAGAGTAAGAAAGTGGCGGCGATGGCATTCGCGCTGGGCCTGGTCCTTTCTTCTGCGGGCATAGTATCCGGCCAATGGAATTCCGCAAACGCATACGGACACAGTACGGGTTACGGGACGGTGTATGGATCGTATGGCTTGGCAGCGACGATGCAGAGCATGTACAACGTCGCCCGGGCTCAATCGCGGAAAACGGCGGCGGAATCAAGCTCATCGTCCGGAGCGAAGAACCCGGCATCATCTAACTCCCACGCTGATGCGTCTCCTCCTGCTCGGATGGTGGTACGAAACCACGGAGTATTCCGCCCTGATGCAACTGTTGATACCGGCAAAGCACTCGCGGATGCACTAGCTGCTAGTCCGGAAGAAAAGGCGCTCATAAAGCGGATATACGCATCCACCAAGGCGTCCTATGATACGGAAGCCGCCGCAAGAGGTTGGAAAAATAATATCGCCGGTGGGCTGACATTTTTTACCGTTGCGGCGATGACTGTCTATCACGATGGCGGCGAGCCTACCGAAGACGCCGTCAACACTCATTACAAAGCTCTTAACGCCGCAATCGACGAGGTTCCGGAGTTCGCCGGGCTTTCTAACAAGAACAAGCAAGGCTTTAACGATGTGTTGGTAGGCTTCGGAGGAATTCTTCTCGCAGGGTATTCGGAAAGTAAACGAGACGGCGATGCCGCGACACTAGCTAGCTATAAAAAACTTGCGGGAATGTTGATTGAACTGGTCCTGAAAACCGATCCGAACAATCTGCGGCTGGAGAGTGGCCAGATAGTTCTGAAATAGAGATTAATTGAAGGATATAACTCATATGAAAAGAATCGTACTTTTAATTCTCACTATCGCAGCGATGACGACCGTCGCGTTGGCCGATTACAAGATCACCCAGAAGATGAAGATCAGCGGTGAGGAGATGGGCGGACGAACCGCGACGATCTATCAGAAAGGCGTTCGTCAGCGGCGAGAAAATAAGATCGACATGGGCAATGAAGCGGAAGATCCGGAAGTCATGGCGATGATGGCTCAGATGGGACAGGCAATACCGACGTTCCCGGCGCACGTTTCGCAGTGCGACTTGAAGCAGGATGTTTTCATCCACGAAAAGAACAAGGCGTACTTCATTGACTACTACGACTGGTCCACCGTGCCGCCTGAAAAACTAAAGCGTCGTCCGAATCAGAAAATGGTCATCAAGGGAACCATGTCGACCGATATGGTTTTGACGGACTCGGGCAAACGGCAGCAGATGTTCGGTCTCAATGCGCGATGGCTAAAGGTTGTTCAGACGTTCGAACAGTCGGCCGATTCATGCGACGGAGCCTCGTCCACCAAGATCGAACAGGAGGGATGGTTCGTGACGTTGTCGCTCGAAAGTGAGTCGTGCCCTATCCGGCCTCCGTCTGGCGGAGATAGTGGCGGATGCCGCCCGAAACTCATCGTAAAACGTATGGCGAATCCTGGAATCATGATCACCGGAACGATGCGGACATACGAAGGTACAAAGGTCGCGGCCGCGTTCGAGATCGAAACGACGGAGTTTTCAAAGGCAATTCTGGATCCGGCATTGTTCGAGATCCCAACAGACTTCGCAGAAGTCGATTCCCAGGAAGACCTGATGAGTGCACGAGTAGGGATTAATGCTGCCGGCAACCCGCTCTGGACGAGGCGTCCATCCTCAGCCGGGCCACACGTTCGAGCAGGCAAGGGGAGCGACAGAGTCAACACGCCGGGCGCGGCCGAGGTGCGCGAAGCATTT
>JANMUW010000114.1:0-11599 GCA_031392105.1 Acidobacteriota bacterium
GGTAGAAGGTAGAAGGTAGAAGGTAGAAGGTAGAAGGTAGAAGGTAGAAGGTAGAAGGCGGAAGGCACATTCTATAAGCCGAGGCCGATGGCAATGATCAATACGACGTGCGCGAACATGTGCGCGATCATCGCGGCCTCGAGACCGCGAAGCCAGTAGAGATATCCGGCGACAATTCCGAACATTGAGTTCGCAGTGACGACATAGATCACTATCGGCGTCGTCAGCCCGCCCGCGAGCGCCGAAGCGACGGGCAAATGTCCGAGACCGAAAATAACTGCCGAGATAACGATCGCCGGGATGACAAAAATTGCGCGAGTTTGCGAGGAAGGAGAGGTACGCCCGTCGTTGCCGTCCCCGATTCTGACAGATAGCCAAACGAGAAATGTCATCAAACCCCACCGCAATAAGATCTCCTCAGTAAAGCCGCCATACAGGATTCGCACCGCGTGAGGAAGGAGCTTATTGAACTCGTCAACACGAGACAGGAACGGCGGAGGCAGGAATGGTTTCGAAAGGATCCACACCGCCACGATCGCGAGGCCGGATGCTAATCCCCAAATTATGCCCGGAAAGATCTGCGGTCGTAATGCGGGTACGATCGACCTTCGCTCCGCGAACGCTCGGGCGACTGGTGCGTCCAGGCCGATTTGGGGGGAAAGCCAGATTCCGATCAGGACGGCGAGCGACACGAGAATCGCAGGCTGGATCATGCTGACGAGTTTGAGCACTGCCGGCGATGGAAGTTCGGGCGCCGCCGTGCCCTCTGGCAAGGGAAACGCAGCGATCAGGGCGGAAAGGTCCACGAGCAGAAACGACAGGACACCTGCCATTCCCGCAAGCCAGAGAACGAGAAAAAGTCGTGTATTCGTGGCCATCGACAGCGATACTATAGCATCGAATAGATGTGCGGGTTGACGGGGGCGACGGCGTTGCTGGATACTTGAACAAAAGGTCAGGATTAGAAGTGGGCCAGAAATAGTAATTGAAAGAGGAAATAATTTATGCCATATCCAGAAGTAATGATCCACGGAATGCGGGCCGAGCTCGCACAGCTCGGAATCGAAGAAACGAAAACATCCGAAGAAGTGAAGGACGCAGTTGAGAATACGGATGGAACGGTCATGGTCATCGTGAATTCGGTCTGCGGATGCGCGGCTGGCGGCGTTCGCCCCGGTATTGCGATGGCGTTGCAAAATGCAGAGGCGAAACCTGATCGAGCGATCACGGTCTTTGCGGGGGCCGACATCGACGCAACCGATACTGCCCGCGATTTCTTTACCGGCTTTCAGCCGTCATCACCGTCGATCGGATTCTTGAAGAACGGGAAGCTAGTGCAAATGTTCGAGCGTCGCGATCTCGAGGGCAGACCTCCGCAGGTCATCGCCCAGGCCTTGACCGAAGCGTTCAACGCGCATTGCGGCAAGAACGAAGCGGTTAACGCGTAGGATAAATTATCTGATTTGAGGGCCATCCGTTCGCGGATGGCCTTTTTCCGTGTCTATTGTGTGTTTCAGGGGTTTATCCCACGAAGAACCAACTGTCAAACGAGCAAAGAAAAACTTGTTGCCTTTAACCCTGGCGAATCGCTAAAATACTAGTAGCCTCTCGCGGATACGTCCCCGATCCGCTTTTTATCCAACCGATGTCGATCAATCAAAGAAAACACGTAAGATTCTCGCTTGATATTCCTGCGGTCCTTATCACCAAGTACGGTGAGAAACAGAACACATTGCTGCAGCAGATCAGCATTGGTGGATGTTTTACCGACTGGGAAGAAAACATTTACTCGGGTGACGAGTTTCGATTGGAAATTGAGCTGCCAAACAAAAACCGTTTGCCGCTGAGCTGCAAGGCGGTATATCGATTCGAAGACACGGGGATCGGTGTGAAGTTTCTGAACATCTCACAGTTCGAGCAGGAGCTGATCTCGAAGATCATCGCTCACCGGATGGATGTCGAAGGCGTGCCCCTAAGCGTTTCGCCATTTGAGGAACCGAACTCATTTCGATTTCCGAAAGAGCCTCGGTTGGTAGATCCGCGCGAGCAGCGCGAAGAGATGCTCAGCGAAGCGATGTCGAGTGAATAATTCGGCGATTGATATTCAGATTGCAGATTTCAGACTCGGATCAGATTTCAGACTTCAGATTTCAGATTTCAGATTCCGATTCCGATTTCAAATTTGAGATTTCAAAATCTCGGTTGGCTCAACGACGAGAAATAAAAGAATCCGATTCTTGATGTTCTAGAACAATTCTTCGAGCGCCTCTTCCAGATTCTTCACACCGATCACCCGCGTGCCGAGCAGCTTCTCGAGCCCTGGCTTGTTGGACGCGGGAATTATCAGTTTTTTAAAACCTAAAGTCTGGGCTTCACGGGCACGCGCCTGAGCTTGGAGCACGCCCCGAACTTCACCCGTCAAACCAACTTCACCAAACACTGCAGTCTCGGGCGGGATCTGGAGATTGCGAAAGCTGGATGCGATCGCCGCGACTACGCCGAGATCGGCCGCGGGTTCGTCCACTTCGAGACCACCGGCGATGTTGACGAAAACGTCATCACCTGCGAGTTGAAATCCGAGACGCTTCTCGAGCACGGCAATAAGTAGCGAGGTGCGATTGTAATCGAAGCCTTGCGCCATTCGGCGGCCCGATGCGGATTTCGTTCCGCTTACAAGAGCCTGCACCTCGACCAACATCGGCCGCGTGCCTTCCATGCAAACTGTGACGACCGAACCGCTCGCCCCTTCGGGACGCTCTTGCAGAAAAACTTCTGACGGATTTCCGACCGGGATCAGCCCCGCGTTCGTCATTTCAAAAACGCCAATCTCGTTCGCCGCACCAAACCGGTTCTTTGTCGCGCGTATGATCCGGTGATTGTGATGACGGTCGCCTTCGAAATATAGAACCGTATCGACGATGTGCTCGAGCGTCTTCGGGCCCGCAATCGATCCTTCTTTTGTGACGTGGCCGGTCAAGAAAACGGGAGTGCCGGTCCGCTTCGCGAACATCATGAATTCGCCTGCGACATCGCGGACCTGCGAGACGCTGCCCGGTGCCGATTCGATCTTGTCCGAGAAGACCGTCTGGATCGAGTCGACGATGACAAAATTGGGCCTGAGTTTCTCGGTTTCCGCGACTATGTTCTGAAGATTTGTTTCAGGGAGTATGAAGAGATTGTCAGCTCTGAGTCCGAGGCGCTCACCACGCATTTTTATCTGGCGCTCGGATTCCTCGCCCGAAACGTAAAGCACTTTTGCACCATTGCGGCCGAGATGATCGGCCATTTGAATTACGATCGTCGACTTACCGATGCCTGGAGCTCCGCCTATAAGAACTAAAGACCCCGCAACGATCCCGCCCCCCAGTACTCGATCCAGCTCTTCGATCCCCGACAAAGTGCGAGCGTCATCCTGGGATTCTATTTCGGCAAAAGCGACGGGAGCAGTTTGTGTGAACCTCGACGCGAATCCGCCTGCGGCAGCTGCCTTAGCCGTCGCCCGAAAGCGCTCTTCGACCATCGTGTTCCATTCGCTGCAGTCGGTACATTGACCGGTCCATTTGCGCGATTGATTGCCGCAATTCTGACAAACGAATATGGTCGCGGGCTGTTTTGCCATAAGAATTTAAGAAGGGCGCAGTTCTAAGATAATACATTCAACCGCCGGTATTTATACACACGGCGCCTTGCGGAATTTTTAAACCGGCGAAATAAAATGGGTTACTCATCAAGGCACGGCGATTGAATTGTTCAAGGTTACCTCGCCCCGGGTGGGCAGGAAATATACCAGGGGGATAAACTATGCCGAATAATAAAAGTAATCAGAAAACCGGTTTACCTAGTTCGATGGATAAAAAATCGGACAGTGAATTTGAAAGCCCGGGACAGGATACGAGTTCCGGTAAAGGTGATCTCGGTCGAAAGGCCGATGACGAAACCATGACCTCGGGCGGACGAAAGGGGAACTTCTCAGACAAGGAGCGGGATAGCGAAAGCCAGTGGAGCCCAGGTTCGAGCCAGTCTTCGGATTAATATGTCAGCGGTAAATAGACCCTGAGTTAAGGGATGACGCGGGAGGGCCTATGCTCTTCCGCGTCTTTGTTTTGCAGGGCCAAAGATCGAATTTACGCGGCAAAACGAATATTCTCTGGGATGAATGGGATTTTCGTTCTTTGTTCTAAATATTCCGTGATAAAATTCCAATCGATGAAGTGGGACGTTTTTATAATAAGATTTGCGTTTATTGCAATGCTCGCTGCGGTGGGTTATCTGCTAAATCCGCTCTCGACTACGGCCCATCTTGATCTACCTCCCGGATCAAAAGAACGGCAACTTATTTCGGCAGTTCTCGGAGTTTTGTTCGCTTTCTTCATCATCGGGTTCGAGATGCGTGCGCGTCAGGCGAGCCTGCGGACGTTGATCGGTGCAGCGATCGGATCGATTCTCGGGATCGTCGGAGCTTACCTGATCGGGATGCTTATCAGTGCCCAGGACATCAATACCCTGGGCGGTGAGATGCGTACCTTCTTAACGATTGTCCTCGCCGGGTTCATGGGTTACGTAGGCTTGATGGTCGGAGCCGCAAAGGGCGAATATCTCGACCTCTCGGCGCTCGGCGGGATCTTCAGTGATAAAAACGTAAAGCGCGATTACAAGATCCTTGACACTTCGGTGATCATCGACGGCCGCATCGCCGATGTTTCGGAAACTGGTTTCCTCGGCGGCAGTCTTATCATTCCAAATTTTATTTTGGCTGAACTTCAGCAGGTAGCTGACTCGGCCGATTCGTCAAAACGGCAGCGAGGCCGGCGCGGTCTCGACATGCTTCAGCGTTTGCGAAATAACAGCAAGCTCGACATTCAGATCATCGAAACTGATTTTCCGGCGGTGAAGGAAGTGGATCTGAAGTTGATCGAGCTCGGCAAACAGCTCGATGCCGTGATAGTCACGAACGATTTTAATTTGAACAAGGTGTCGCAACTTCGCGGCGTCCAGGTCCTGAATATCAACGAGCTTGCCAATGCGTTGAAGCCTGTCGTTTTGCCGGGAGAAGCGATGCGTGTTTTCGTCCTCAAAGAGGGGAAGGAATATAACCAGGGCGTTGCCTATCTCGATGACGGAACGATGGTCGTCGTTGATAATGCTCGTCGCCTCATCGGCAAAACTGCCGACATCGCAGTCACAAGTGTTCTGCAAACAACCGCCGGCAAGATGATCTTTGGCCGGCTTTGGGAAGACAAGGACGAGCATCACGAATCTAACGTCGGCATTCATGACTCGCGTTCGCTTGGCTTTAAGAAAGCCACACGCGAGCTTCGGCAGACGACCATTATCGAAGAGCTGAAATAGACCGGTGAAGACAACCGCGATAATCGTCGCCGCCGGAACAGGCTCACGCTTCGGTTCACAAATCCCAAAACAGTTTATCGACCTTGCGGGAAAGCCGCTTATCGAGCACACGCTCGAGCGCTTTCAGAATGCAACGTCGATAGATTCGATCGTCCTTGTTCTTGCGAGCGATCGTGTCGACAAGTGCGAATTCGCATTTAATAAGCTCGACAAAGTAGTCCCCGGCGGAGCGACGCGGGCAGAGTCCGTCCTTAACGGCCTCAACGCAGCGGGGGATGCTGACATCGTTGCCGTGCACGACGGGGCCCGCCCATTCGTGTCGACGGATGAGATCGATCGTACGGTTGCGAAAGCGAAGGAGATGGGAGCCGCTTGTCTGGTCGCTCCGGTTACGGATACGATCAAGTCGGTTCGGGGAAACGAGATCGCCGCGACGCTGGATCGCGACAAACTTCGGCGGGCACTGACGCCGCAAGCATTTCGGATCGACATCTTGCGTCGGGCATTCGAAGTCGGCGAGCTGCATGAAGCCGTGACGGACGAGTGCTATCTCGTCGAGAAGCTCGGTCACCCGATCGCGTTGGTCGAGGGTAGTGCGCGGAATATCAAAATCACGAACGCCGACGATCTGCGATTGGCCGAAATGATCTATCGAGACGGCATGTAATGCTCGAGAACTGGAAACTGTTTACTGAATACTTGGTAAATAGCTAACAAGCTTCTTGAGTTTGTTTTTCACCGGTTTCCAGTAGCGAGTATCCAGTTTGCATTTTCTATTCGATAATTCGTATGTTCAGAATCGGCTACGGAAGTGACATTCATAAACTTGTCTCGGGGCGTCCGCTGATCCTCGGCGGGGTCACGATCGAATCCGATCTAGGTGCCGATGGACATTCGGATGCAGACGCCTTAAGTCATGCAATAACGGACGCGATACTCGGTGCTCTGGCCCTCGGGGACATCGGCACGCATTTTCCAAATACTGACGAGCGATGGGCCAAGGCGGAGAGTTTTGTTTTCGTGCGATTCGCGATCGGCCTGATGAAGCAGCACGGATACGTGATCGAAAATGTAGATTCGACGGTCGAGCTCGAACAACCAAAACTGCGGCCGTACATCCAACAGATGATTGACGGGCTCGCACAGGTTTTGGAAACAGATATCCACGCGATCAGTGTCAAAGCAAAAAGCGGCGAAGGTGTTGATGCCGTGGGAGAAAAAAGAGCGGTCCGAGCCACTGCGGCGGTTCTGCTCAGGAAAGATGAATCGTAAGTTACGAATATTATTGTTTTCGATGATGGCGATCCTGGTGATCGCGGCGGCGGTGCTCGCGCAGAAATCTGACAAGGTAAAACCTCCGGCAGAGACTGCATCGCTTGCCGAAACTCAACAGTGGTTGATCGGGACTATGGGAAAATACGGGGCCTACAAAACCCGCAGCGAATCCGTCACGCTCTCGAATCTCAAGTTCGACGGATGTACTTTCAATTTTACACAAACGCGGAAGTCGGCCTCGACATCAACCGCGACAATGGGTCCCACAAGGACGACGTACGCAGCGAAAGACGATATCAAGATTCAGATGCCGGACATTCGGCCCGATGGAATTTCTCTGGAAGATCATATCTATCCTGAGCTGCAGACGATCAAGATCTGGATGACCGGATTCGATCTAACGGAAGGATCTACCGCCGGCCGGATGTACGACATCGTCGCGAAGCGCGACGCAGGCGATGCGATCAAAAGCGCGTTGATCCAAGTTCAGAGGCTGTGCGCTCCAAAGAGCTGAAACTGATTTTCCAGAAATCGGGTAGCGGATCATTTTGGATCGCGTAATATTCCCTGACACGAAACGGCTTCGCCACGCCCGTTTACGGCGTGGGACGGGTGATTACGGATGCCGAGCCCGTTTTGAACGGGCTTGCCATTGCAAGGACGTTGAAACGCCCAAAAATTCTGGCCAGATCTTTCCCACGTGCTGAAGCACGTGGCTACGCTCAAACAAACCCCGTCGAATTTTCAAACTCACCGACGATCCAAAATTTCTAAGCTTGGACTTTACGGCTGGCCATGTGCGAAACTTGGCCAGACCTTTTTGTTTTGGAGTGACCACGCAAGATCCCGGTCGCTACCGGTTCCGGTACTGACAAGATGCGGCCGCAAGAGATCATCGAAAAAAAACGTGACGGACTCGAGCTCTCGACGGATGAGATCTCAATATTCGTCGGAGGCGTCTGCGACAAAACGTGGGCAGACTATCAGATCGCAGCCCTTCTGATGGCGATGTTCATCCGCGGGCTTAGCGACGCGGAGAGTGAGACGTTGACGCGCGAAATGCTCTACTCCGGCGATGTCCTCGATTTCTCCGATATCGATATGCCGAAGGCCGATAAGCACTCGACCGGCGGTGTCGGAGACAAAACATCTCTCCTGATCGCCCCGATCGTAGCCGCCTGCGGGGTTACAGTTCCGATGATCTCCGGACGCGGTCTCGGCCACACTGGCGGAACTCTCGATAAGCTAGAATCGATCCCCGGCTATAACGTAAAACTTCCGACCGACGAATTTCGAAAGATCGTAAAGACGTGCGGATTCGCAATGTCCGGACAAACGGATCAGATCGCTCCCGCCGACAAAAAACTGTACGCCCTTCGCGACGCGACCGCGACCGTTCCTTACATCCCGCTGATCGTCGCGTCGATCATGTCGAAGAAACTTGCTGAGGGTTTGGACGCGCTTGTCCTGGATGTAAAGACCGGCTCCGGCGCGTTTATGCAGAGTCTGGAAGATTCGAAAAAGCTTTCGCACGCTCTCGTGGAAACTGGTACCAAGTTTGGCATCAAGGCCCAGGCCGTCGTTTCAGATATGAACCAGCCACTCGGGCAGTTCGTGGGTAACGCCCATGAGATTTACGAATGCATAAAGATCCTTCGGGGCGAGGCGGATGATCGCGCTAAAGCGACCGCTGAACTCTCGATAGAGCTTTCCGCTCGGATGCTTTTGTTGTCGGGTATTTCCGACTCGATCGATTCCGCCCGCACGCTCGTAGAGTCGAAGATCTCAAACGGCGAAGCTCTCGAGCGCTTTCAGAGAAATATCGGTTGTCAGGGTGGCGATCAGAAGGTGTGCGACGATCCCGATATACTTCTTGTAAACGGAGTCCGCAAGCACGAGATCAAAGCGGCTCGTTCAGGCTTTGTCGGCGCGATCGATACGCTGGCGATCGGTAACGCACTTTCGGAGATCGGTGGCGGGCGTGTCCGTGCCGAAGACGAAATTGATCATGCGATTGGATACGAGTGCTCGGCACTGCTTGGCGACAAGATATCTGCCGGCGACCCCGTCGGAATTCTTTTCTGCCGCGCGGAATCGCATTTTGAAACAGCAGGGAAAAAGATCGCCGACGCATACATCGTTGACGAACTTCAGCCAGACGGCCAGCCTCTTATTCACGAAGTCATCTCCGCCTAGAACTTTTCTTGCAAGAACTTTTTAAGTCAGACGTTCGGTAGATAACGATCATGCCGTCAAGGGCACGAAATTTACCTTTTAGGAGCGTTTGTATGAAAAAGCTAGTCGGCACATTTTTCTTCTTATCACTCGCATTTGTCTCCCTCAGTTTCAGTTCATTCGCACAAGGTCACGGAGCGCGAGCTTCGAAATCAAAACCCGCGGCAGATAATCGCGACACGCTGGAGATGGTCTTCGTGCTCGACACGACCGGATCCATGGCCGGCCTGATCGACGGTGCAAAGCAGCGCATCTGGGGAATCATCAACGACGTAATGCAAAAGCCTTCGAAGCCGCGGGTTCGCGTTGGGCTGGTCGCATATCGTGACAACGGTGACGAATACGTAACCCGGCTCCTGCCTATCACCGAAGACCTCGACAAGGTTTATACGACATTGATGGATTATCGGGCTGACGGTGGCGGTGATACACCGGAAAATGTCAGGAAGGCTCTCGCCGAAGGCGTCAAAAATTCCGGTTGGTCCGCGGCGAAAAAGAATCTGGCTCAGATCGTGTTTCTCGTCGGAGACGCACCGCCGCAAACTTACCAGCAAGAACCCGACGTTCTGGTGACAACCGCCGAGGCCGTTCGTAAGAACATGATCATTAACACGATCCAGTGCGGCGACGAGAGCGGCACGAAAGAGATCTGGCAGTCGATCGCACTTCGCGGCGAAGGAAAATACTTCGCTATCGCACAGGACGGCGGTGTCCAGGCTATCACGACTCCGTACGATAAAAAGCTGGCCGAGCTCGCGGTAAAAGTTGGCAAAACCTACGTGACCTATGGTGCGAAGGACAAGCGTGATCAGAATGTAACCGCACAAAGCGTATCCGAAATGCGGATAAGCACGGACGCCAGCATGGGGGCTCAGGCCGAGCGGGCGGTGAACAAGGCGGTCAACACTTTTCAGTATGATGGCGACCTTGTGCAGGATGTCGAGAACGACGCGGTCAAGATCGAAAACGTGAAAACGGAGAACCTGCCCGAAGAATTGCAAAAGATGTCCGTTGCGGAACGAAAGAAGGTGATAGACAAACGGATCGCTGAGCGAAAGGTGATGCGGGCGGAGATCCTGACTCTTTCAAAGCAGCGTGAGGAGTTTATTGCCGCCGAGCGTAAGAAGCAGGGTAAAGCAACGGGCTTTGATACTGCGGTGGCTCAGGCTCTGCGTGAGCAGTTGTTGAGGAAGGGGATTAAGTAGAGAAAGCTCGCCTTCTGGACATGAGTTGCCTCCAGCTTCACGGTCTTATGAATTGCCTCCGTCTTCAGACGGAGGTTAGTTTGCAGAAGGTAGTGGCTTTAGCCGAAATATAAAAAGCGGTTTCGATCCAAAAAGCTTTAGCTAAAGCGCCGCGGAACTATGCATTTTTTCTATTTTTGGCTAAAGCCTTCCTTGTAGGTAAGCTGGCCTCCGTCTGAAGACGGAGGCAATTCATATTTGGAGGCTAGATACCACCCAACTCAATCCTTGCCCAATCCATCCAATGACTGTAATCTAGGTCGAAAATGCGAATAAAACATCTTGCGATTCTTTGCCTCTTTCTACTGGCTGGATTGTTTTCGTCATGCGCGAACCGTACCGAAGCCCGTCGAGAAGGCTGCCAGATAAAAGTCGGAATCGTCTTCGACATCGGTGGAAAGAACGACCGTTCATTCAACGCCGCAGCCTGGGAAGGTGTGAAGCGAGCCGAACAGGAAATGCCGATCTGCCTCTACGATGTGGAGCCTGGTAATCCGACTTCTATCGAACCCGCTATGCGTGCATTCGCCGAGAAGGGATTCGATCTCATCGTCGGTGTCGGGTTCGCGCAGGGGCCGATCCTGAAACGCGTCGCGACGGACTATCCAAATATCAAGTTTGCGATCGTCGACGGGGTGATCATGGAAGACGACGGGAAGACTCCGAAGTCGAACGTGGCATCGCTCGTGTTTCGCGAACATGAAGGCTCGTATCTTGTCGGAATGATCGCGGCGGAGAAATCGAAAACGGGCAAGCTCGGTTTTCTAGGCGGCATGGACATAGGACTGATCCATCGCTTTCAGAAAGGCTATGAAGAAGGTGCGAAGTCGGTCAATCCAAATGTGCAAGTCATAACAAATTATGTCGGCGTGACGGACAGTGCGTGGAACAATCCGGGCAAGGGCAAAGAGCTTGCTCTCGCCCAGATCGAGAAAGGCGCCGATGTCATTTTCACCGCAGCAGGGAATTCGGGACTCGGAGCGTTCGACGCAGTCGAGCAGTACGGAAAAAACGCGAACGGTGAGGCGAACAAATTTGTCATCGGCGTAGATTCGAACCAGAACGGAGTTAAGCCCGGCTTTGTGCTCACATCAATGGTCAAACGTGTCGACAACGCCGTTTACGACGTGGTGAAAGAAGTTCTCGGCGGGAATTTTAAAGGCGGCTTTCACGTCTTCGGGTTGGATAAAGACGGCGTTGCATATTCTCTCGATCAATACAACAAACCTTTGATCCCGGAAGCGACGTTGATGCGAGTCGAGGAAGCCAGGGGTAAGATCGTCGCCGGGGAGATCAAGGTCACGGATGCGATGACGAACTAGCTCGTGGTTCGTAGATCGTAGTTCGTGAATCGTAGATCGTAGATAAATACGAGATTTCGGGGAGAAGGAGTGGTACCAGAGGTGCGCACAAACTTCGAAAATCTCCGAGTATATCGTCTGGCAGAAGAGATAGCCGACTTGATCTGGGAAATAACTGTTCGCTGGGATTATTTC
>JANMUW010000157.1:0-17643 GCA_031392105.1 Acidobacteriota bacterium
TTCGCGATACGGTCGGAACCTCTGGTTCATATAACGCTGAAGGTGATGGCCGGGTATCAGTTCGTGATGGGTCACGGCGTGGGTGAAGTGCGGATTGTTCCCCCGCATCGACATCATCTTCTGCTCGTGCGTCATCGTCGACGTCGGATACGAAACAAGAATCGTTTCGCCGCCCAGAAAGAACGGACTTTGCAACTGACGCTCAGGCGACATCATTTCCATCCGCCACGATTCGCGTGCGAGTTTCGGCACCGTGACCAGATCATTTTTCTCGACGTACTCGATCGCTTCCATAGCTTGGGAACGGATCAGCTCCGGCTGCTTGCCTGGTTCGACATATTTTTGCTTCACCGCCTCGAGAGCTTTCTTCCAATCGTCACCGAATCCCATTTCGCGCGATGCCTTTTTCATTTCCGCTTCGCACCACGCGAATTCTTTGTTCGCGATCTCGACCAGCTCTTCCGGCGAGTAGGGGATCATCTCGAATTCGAGCTCCTGCAAAAGCGCTTCGCGGCCGATCGGATCGCCGATGATCGTGGTCTTGTCGCTCGCGGAAATGCCGACGAGTTTACCGGCGATGAATTCGGAGTATTTCTGAAGCGAATCTTCGACTGCCTTGTACGGCTCAGCATTCCACCACGTAAATACCGGATCGTACGCATTGTGAAACCTGTACCAATTGCCGAGCGTCAGACGTAACCCGGCGAGCGTACGAAAGGCCCGGTTCGCAACAGTCTTCTTGGGTTTCTCGCGGCTCTCTTCAATGGCCTTCTGTGTCTCGTCGATCTTCTTGCTGAGCTCCGTCAGCAAGGCCGCCGACTTCGCCGAATCGACGGATTCCAAGCGTCGTCGTGTATCTTCGAGGTCGCTAATAGTTTGAGCGAAAGGCAGGATCGATGACATCTCGGAAAGCTGCTTCTCGAAACGAGCAAGTTCTTTTTGTTCGTGATCAAGATAATTTTCGAAGAGTACGTAATCGATCTGCTCGTCGGAGCTAAGTGATGCGTAAGTCATGCGCCGAAGCAGTCCGACATAATCGCCATATAGCTGACGAAATCTGTTCACCCGATTCGACGAGGTCCGGGCGGTGTAGAAGCGATCGATGCTGCCGTGATCCGCGCCGAACTTTTCGATAACCCCCCGAAGGCGCGACGGCGGTTCGTTGAATGCGGATAGTTCGTCGGTCCGCTGGGCGGAAGCCGAACCCAAAGAGAAAAGTAGGATGAGAAATATCAGATTGGAGTGTTTCATGGTCGTTGTGCTTGCGTTTGTTGCGAAATGATAGATGAAAACTTTACGGAAAGGCAACGCACGTACGTTCGGACGTACGGAATCACTGCACTTTCCTTCGCGACAGGTGGCCGACTCTCTTCACAACTCAATGAAAATGCGGCTGAACGAACTGGCACGCTCATTGCCAAGAGAATCGTGGAATTATTAATCTGCTAAATCCGGGAGAGAAGTAAATGTCGAAACAGGTAATTACAGCGGGCGGCGAGCAGCATCTCGTACGAGAAGATACGGCGAAATCCTTTCGGGGAGTCTATTGGGCACTCCTCAGTTTGGCGGCATTCGTACTGATCGCAGCAGTCTTATTTTTCGGCGGGTTTTTAACGTCGCTCAGTGGTAGCAGCATCGAGTCACCTGCACAGATCGAACGTCAGGCGGGCAGGTAAAAAAGGTTGATTATTACAGATTACAAGGGGGAACGAGCAAGGGGGAACATGTAATAATTTTGTCTACGTGACCTGGTCTATTGACGTTTGGCGCCGCAGCAATGCGGCGTTTTTTTTAGTTTTAAATGTCTGCACGGCAGGAAGTAATGGTTGGTAGCGTCAAGTTCGAGTTTTGCCAGATCAAAGGCGGCGGCATACATTAGAAGTGTGCTTGTTCTGGGAATAGAGACATCGTGCGACGAGACGGCGGCGGCGGTCGTGAAGAATGGCCGTGAAATACTTTCGTCGATCATTGCGTCGCAGATCGAGCTGCATAAACCGTATGGCGGAGTCGTGCCCGAGCTCGCTTCCAGGGAGCACCTCGAGAAAATTCAGGCGATAGTAGACGAAGCCCTCGCCGAAGCATCGGTGACGTTCAAGAATATCGATGCGATCGCTGTGACGCAGGGCCCCGGCTTGATCGGGCCGCTTCTTGTCGGAGTGTGCTACGCCAAGGCGTTGGCTTATGGATTACGCATTCCACTGATCGGCGTAAACCATATCGAAGGTCATGTCTTCTCGGTCATCTTCGAGAATCCCAAGGTCGAATATCCCGCTCTCGCGCTAGTGGTCTCCGGCGGGCACACAAATCTATTTTTTGTGCCTGAGCCGGGACAGTACAAAGTCATCTCTCGAACAAGAGATGATGCGGCGGGCGAGGCTTTTGATAAAGTCGCAAAGATGCTCGGACTCGAATATCCGGGCGGGCCCGTGATCGAACGGGTCGCTCGGGATGGCGATGCAGCGAAGATCAAATTTACGCGGGCGAAAATATCGGACGGCCGTCCGGACTTTAGTTTTAGTGGCCTGAAGACAGCCGTTGCAAAGCATCTTCGCGAAAATAACATTCAGCCGGTGGCACTTGGAGAGAAGCCGAACCAGGAGATTAAAGATCTGGCCGCGAGCTTCCAAAAATCGGTAGTTGATGCGTTGGTCGGTACGACGGCGACGCAGGCATCGGAATACGAAGTCCGAACGTTGATCGTCGCAGGCGGCGTCGCGAGCAACATGGCTCTTCGTGAAGCGGTCAAAATTGCGGCGGACCGCTTGAACGTTCCCGTCTATTTTCCGTCGAAACATCTATCGACCGACAACGCGGCGATGATTGCGGCCGCGGGTTACTTTCACCTGACGCGCGGTGAAATCTCCGGATTCGACCTCACGGCAGACGTCAGCATGCGGCTGCAGAACCTCGAAAATGACGATGCGGCTTTGAGAAGCTCGAAGGTTCGATACCGTCTTTAAGATCTGATTGCCTTTATAAACGGCAGATCTTACAATTGTCCTACTATTGCCCGCACGACTTCAGCTCTTCGAATTTAACATTGGGGGAAAAATGCGTAGTAAAAGCTATCTTCTGCTTCTAACTGTTTTTGTAATTATCGGCACGTGTCAAACGTTTCGGGGCCAACCCGTAGCCGTTGACGCGATCCGTCTTCAACCTTTCTTGACTGGTCTGTCGCTCCCGGTTTACGTGACCACGCCGCGTGATGGCACGAATCGACTGTTCGTGGTTCAGCAACGAGGTATCATCAAGGTCGTCCAGCCCGGGGCTACTACGACAACAGACTTCTTGAACGTCGCTAGTGTTGTAAGCGCGACGGGGAATGAACGGGGCCTGCTCGGCCTGGCGTTCCACCCCCAGTATTCGACGAATCGCAGGTTCTTCATCTATTACACGAGACTGTCGGACGGAGCCATCGAGATTGCGGAGTACGAGACGTCTGTTGGAAATCCGAACCAGGCGAATCCGACTGCGGTACGAGTTATTATCACCATACCGCATCCGACATTCGGAAATCATAACGGCGGAACGGTCTTGTTCGGACCTGACGGATTTCTATACGCGGCCACCGGCGATGGCGGTTCCGGCAATGATCCGAATGCCAACGCCCAGAATATCAATGCTCTGTTGGGCAAATTCCTAAGACTTGATATCAATACGCCGGTCGGTCAAGTCCCGGCGTACAACATCCCGCCAACTAATCCATACGCCGGCGCGACACTCGGTGCAGATGAGATCTATGCGATCGGTGTGCGGAATCCGTATCGATTTTCGTTCGACCGCGGAGGAGCAAACCAGCTATGGGTTGGTGACGTCGGTCAGGACGCGATCGAAGAAGTGGATATCATTACGCTGGGTGGGAATTACGGGTGGCGAGTTTACGAGGGAACTCAGTGCACAGGCCTCGAACCGTCGCTATGCGTGCCTACGAACTATACTCCCCCTGTCCTTGAATACACGAGCGGCGGCGGAAGCCCGAGATGCTCGGTCACTGGTGGATATGTCTATCGCGGACTGAAGAAAACATTTGGCAACGCAGCCTACATATACGCGGATTACTGCACGGGTGAGATCTTCCAGTGGTTTAGTAATGCGCAGACGCTGCGTTTAGACACGACACGGCTTCTGTCTGGGTTCGGTGAAGATGAAAGCGGAGAGATCTATGTCACAGGACTTACAAGCGGCACGGTCGAAAAGATCGTTCGCGCGCGGTCGAGTGCGGACTTTGATGGCGATCTTCGAACCGACATAGCGGTCTTCCGCCCGTCGACAGGTGTCTGGTATATCTCACAAAGCTCAAATTCGACGTATCGAATTCAGGGCTTCGGCCTGGACGGTGACATTCCGACATCGGAAGATTTTGACGGCGATAGCATCAGCGACATCGGCGTATTTCGGCCGTCGACTGGAGTTTGGTATTACCAGAGAAGCACCGACAACACGGTCGGAATAGTCCCGTTCGGAACGAATGGTGATATTCCAGCTGCCGCGGATTACGACGGGGACACGAAGGCCGATCTCGTTGTTTACCGTCCATCTTCGGGCGCTTGGTATGTACTTCCTACACTTTCCGGTTCGCCGTATCAATTGCAATTCGGTATCGCGGGGGACACCCCGGTTGTAGGTGATTACGACGGCGACGGCAAGAGCGACGTCGCGGTTTGGCGCGGAAGCACAGGCGTCTGGTATCGAATTAACAGCTCCGATGGTTCCGTCGGAATATATCAGTTTGGTTTGAACAACGATATTCCGACCCAAGGCGATTTTGATGGCGACGGCCGCACCGACTTCGCTGTTTTCAGGCCTTCGACTGGGCAGTGGTTCATCGTTCGGAGCTTGAACGGTTCTGTGCTGATAACAGCATGGGGAACCAACGGCGACGTTCCTGTTGTTGGAGACTATGACGGTGACAGCCTGGATGATATCGCAGTGTTCAGGCCTTCGAACGGAACCTGGTACCGTGTGAACAGCTCCAACGGGGCCAACGTGTTCGTGCCATTCGGCTCGACGGGAGACTTGGCGATTCCGCGTTACGACGCCCCCTAGGCTATCGGAACTTGAATCAAGCGGCGCGTGCGAGGGTCAACACATCGACTCTTGCCGCGCCGCTCTTCTTTAAGATCTTCGCGCAGTGGGACGCTGTTTCACCCGATGTAAAAATATCGTCGACCAGCAGTACGCTCATATCTTCGATCAGTTTCGGCCGTACAACTTCGAAGGCATTTTTTACCGTCTTGGCCCGGGCTTTCCTATCCATTCCAACGCGATGCATCGGAGTGTGTGCTTTCCGAATCAGAGTCGACTCATCGTAGGGCGCTCGCAAATGTTTGGAGACTAGTTTGCCGATGACTGCAGCCTGATTGAACCCTCTTTCCTGCAGTCGTCGCGAAGACAAGGGGACGGGGACCACAATGCTTGACTCTGGAATCGAGACGCGTCCAATGGTGTCAGCGACATGTCGCCTGAGCCGCTGAGACATGTGTGGGGTCTTCTTAAGTTGAAGTATGGTCGCCGACAAAGCTTTCTCGTATGATCCGACAGCAAATGCGCTGTCATATAATTGGTCGTCGCACTTTCGGCAGAATGAAGTACCGGAACGGCCGGCTCCAAACAAAAACGCTCCGCATTTATTGCAGAGCGTTTCATTGCCTGTAAACATTCTTGTAGCGCTCCAGCATCCTGAGCAAGCTACGCCGTCGTCCGAACTCTCAACCTCGCCGCCACACACGCGGCATTCTTGCGGATAGATAATTGAGAGAAATGAATCGGAGAGAGTCCTTAACATTTACTCGTCGTCGAGCAAACCTTTTTCGACGAGTTCCTGACAATCCAAACAATAGCGTGCCCAGGGAATCGCCGCCAGGCGTTTCTGGTTTATAGCCTTTTCGCAGTTTTGGCAGGTGCCGTATTCCTCGTCTTCGACGCGAAGAAGGGCTTCGTCAACCAACGCGAGTTGCTTGCTCTCGTTTTCGGAGACCGCGAGCATCACGTTTTTCGAATAGTTCCGAACTGCAAGATCAACCGGATCCGGTGTCTCGGAATCGTCGATCGACAGGTCATTGCCTTTCAGCTTTTCGGCCAGCAGTGCTCTTTCGTTTAAGAGCCTTTCTTTGATCTTTTTCAAGTTTGCAGCGGTCATTTCTGGTACGGGAACCCCTTAATAATTGTGTATGCTCGATAAAGTTGTTCCAACACTATCGCACGAGCCATCTCGTGGGTGAACGTGAGAAACGACAAGGATAAACTAAAATCAGCAGTTTCGGCAACCCGCGGCGACACTCCGTTGGCTCCGCCAATAATGAACGAAACCTCCTTGAGCCCGCGATTCTGCCATTCCTCGAGCCTCTTCGCTAATCCTGGCGAAGAAATTGTTTCGCCTTTTACGTCGAGCAAAACGGCGAATGTTCTTGGATTCAATGCAGCGAGAATTCGTTCGCCCTCAATATCCGGGCCTTCGTGCGGGGCGGAATCCCTGATGTCAATGATTTCGCACTTAACGAAATGAGAAAGACGCCGCAGATACTCGTCCTGCAGCGCCTTCCAATTCTTGTCCTTTGTTTTACCTATCCAGACGAAGCGAAGTTTCATATCTCAAGAAACACTCGCCGGGATATCGACCCGCCTGGCATCCCGCCATAAGCGTTCAAGATCGTAGAAGTCGCGGGCCTCCTTTTCGAAAAGGTGCACCACGAAATCGCCATAATCAAGTAAAACCCACTCAGCGCCACTGTATCCTTCGATCCTGACAGGTTTCCTACGGAGCTGTTTCTTAAGCTGTTCGTTGATCTCGTCAGCGATCGCCTGGACTTGCCGCGGGTTCATGCCGCTCGCGATCACGAAAAACTCAGTGAAGCTGGCGATCTCGCGTAGGTCCAGGGCGATCATGTTTACAGCCTTCTTCTCGTCGGCACATTGGATCGCGAGTTGAAGCTCGGGATCAAGCTGATCGAAGGGAACTCGGGCTTGCGAGATGTCTATTTTGACAGTCTCCCTGTGCAGAGACTTTTCCTGTAATTCTTCCATCACTTATAAAGTTCGTATTTTTCGATGTATTTTGCAACTTCCTGCGGCACGTCGTCTGACCGGTCGAGCCGATCATCCTCACTAACATCCTGCCGTATTTCGGTTGCAGATACATCGACCTTCACCGAATCGGTTATATAAATTTGCGGGCCGTCGCTCTCTATCTGAACGTAATCGCGGTCTCGGAGATCTATGATCCGCTCCCGAACCAGGTCGGTTACGTGATCAAAAGTGATCTCATAGCCCGGCCGGGTGACGACGATGTGATTTGTCATGAGCATTACCCTTTCCCAGTCTCGCCAGGTAGTGATCTCGCTCCACGAGTCCGCCCCCATTACGAAAAAGACCTTACTGTTGGCATTGCCCTCAAGTATTTCCGGCAGCGTCTCAACGGTGTAGCGCTTTTTACCGTGATCGAGCTCTAGCGTTGAGATCGAGATACGCGGCTCATTCTGAGTGGCGAGAGTAAGCATCGCGAATCGGTGATATGCCGACGTCGGTACGTTTTCGGCCTTGTGAGGAGCGTGATAAGCGGGCACGAAGATGAATTCATCGAGATCGAATATTTTCAAAAGGCGCTTCGCGACGGTCAAGTGTCCGCAGTGGACCGGATCGAAAGTGCCGCCGTAAAACGCAATTTGTTTTTGTTTCGTCACGCCGCTTAAGGAAGGCACTTAGCTTGCGTCGGCCGTGTACCGGCTCGACCCCCCGGCTACCAATCGTCCCTCGTCCAGTAGCTTTGCTACCGCGAAAACAAGATCATCGAGCCCCGTCCGAGTCACTGACGAGATTGCAAGAAAGCGTTTATTATCTTTAGCTGCCCGCTCCTTCAATTTCGCCAGTCGTTCCGGTTCGTCGAGAGCATCAAGCTTTGTGGCGACAACGATCTGGGGCCTTTCCGCGATTTCCTGATTATAGTTTGCGAGCTCGCGATTAATTATCTCGTAGTCGTCGACGGGATCTCGGCCGGACGAAGAGGAGACATCGACAAGATGGAGAATTAGCTTCGTCCGCTCAACATGCCGCAAGAATCGATCGCCGAGTCCGGCGCCTTCCGACGCGCCCTCGATCAATCCGGGAATGTCCGCGACGACAAACGTTTTGAAGTCACCGATGTCGACTACGCCGAGATTCGGTTCCAAGGTTGTAAACGGGTAATCGGCGATCTTCGGTTTTGCTGCCGAGATAACGCTGATCAGCGTGGATTTTCCCGCGTTGGGAAAGCCCACCAAGCCAACATCTGCAATAAGCTTGAGCTCGAGCTGTAATTCTTTCTCGCCGCCCGGTCGCCCGGTATAGTGGAACTTCGGAGCCCGCCGCGTCGGCGTCGCAAAGTGCGCATTGCCCCAACCGCCCTTACCACCTTTGGCGGCAAGGAAACGCTGTCCAGGCTCTGTGAAATCAAACGCCAGTTCATCGGTTTCCGAGTTGAAGACCTGAGTCCCAACCGGTACTCGGATGGTGATCGATTCGCCATCCTTACCCGAGCGATTAGATCCCTCGCCATGGTGGCCGCGTTCCGCTTTGTGCTCGGGATTATAGCGAAGGTGGAGCAGGGTATTCAGGCCTTCGTCAGATTCGAGCCAAACATCACCTCCGACACCTCCGTCACCTCCGGATGGGCCGCCGCGCGGTACAAACTTCTCGCGGCGAAATGCGGTGACACCGTTTCCACCGTCTCCGGCTTTGATCTTGATCTTTGCGCGATCTATGAACACGTCTCGATTCTACACAACTTAGAACCGAGAGAGTAGCCACGGATTTCACGGCTTTTCTCGACTGAGTTGTGTTTGGCACCGACGCGCAAAACAAAAGCGTCGACTTGATTGCTCAAATCGACGCCCTTGATCCTTTGTGAGCACCGAAGTGCCCTTAAGGTTTTTGCGATTCCAGCATGCACACACTCGAATCGCGATTTTTGTATTCCGAAGGAGCTCTGCGGGGAGCCATCTCCGGTCAACACCCAATTTGTTTTCACAATTTGCTACACCCGAAGGTGCTTGGTGCCATTAGGTTTTTGTTGTGGTGGCTTTTCCTCCACCGCCGGTTACGTGCCCGGCAACGAGGCTCTAAGTCTTTCGACTTGGAGCGGCGTAGCTCCCGTTCGGTTGATCATTTCCGAGGGGCGTTACTCGTTTTTATCCGAGTAACAGGAAAAGTCTTTCGACGATTCCCGCAAGCCTTTCGGCTTCGGCTCTGGCGTATCTGAGTAGCGGCATTCCGCTCCTTCTACTCTCGAACGATGCGTCACCGCATTCGCTCCACCTCCAAGTGCCGGTCAAAATGCCCGTAAGCAATCTCGACTATGTAATGGATTCTACACGGCTATTTTTTGATGTCAACTATAAAATGCTTTAGCTTTCGCCCTGATTTTATCGAGCTATTGTGGAAACTTTGTGGAAAAGGAAGCGGCGCGGTTTGTGGAAATTTTGTGGAAAACGAAACAACCCTTTTGGCGATGAGCTGTTCGTCGGACACCGTTGATTCGGCCGACATCCAGAAAGGTGAGGAGCGCTAATTTATGATTTCAGAAGATAGTAAATTTATTGTCTTTGTGCCGCAAAATAAAGTGGTCTGCGCGCGATTTAAAATGAAAAAGCACACATCGATTGACGTGTGCTTTGAAACCTTTTTCTAAAAATATCTACGCGGTCTCGGCGATTTTAGGCTGAAGCTGCGGAGCTCCTTCCGCATAAACGCTGATGAATTTTCCTTTGCTGCCCTTGTTCTCGAATTTCACAAACCCTTCGATCAACGAGAACAGAGTATCGTCCTTGCCCCGACCGACATTATTGCCGGGCTTCCACTTCGTTCCCCGCTGTCTTGCGAGAATATTGCCGCCAAGAACGTGTTCGCCGCCAAATTTCTTGAGGCCGAGCCTTTGTGCATTCGAGTCGCGGCCGTTCCTGGATGAACCTACACCTTTTTTATGAGCCATTTTTTCTTACCGGTCTTCGGCGGATCAAATATCGCCGGACCTCTACTCCTAAATCTTTTCTATTTTGATCTCAGTATAGCCTTGGCGGTGACCTTGCTTTCGCTTGTACTGCTTACGACGCTTCTTCTTAAACACGATAACTTTTTCGGCACGTCCGTGACCTACGACGGTCGCTTTGACTGTACCTTCGCCAAGTTTCGCATCTTTGCCGCTTCCCACGACCAAGGCCTGCATATCGACCTTCGACCCTTCTTTTCCGTCGATGGTCGGGACGCGAAGCGTCTGCCCATCTTCGACCGCGAACTGTTTGCCGCCCGTTTTAATAATTGCGTAACTCATTTCTATTTGTCTCCGCGGCCACGGTGCAGAATCGGACAAGTGGCCGAAAAGCTGAAATTATACGGAAAACATTGGCGAAGGTCAAACCGATCCCGGGAGTCTTCGGCGCCCTGAGGCGGTCGGGAGTAGACAGGCGTGATAACATTCCTGTGTCTTCCAATACAAATCAGCAAACGGAGGTATCATGGACATCTTCGACGACGATTCTGCCAGGCATGTGACCCGCACAAGCGTTTTGCACGCTGCCGACTGGTTTTTCTGGCTGGCAATCCTTTCGGTTATCAATTCTCTGATCGTCTATAACTATCAGACGCCGAACACGCCGGTCGCTCTTGGCATTACCCAATGGGTGGACGGGACGTCCGCTGCCTTTAACCCCACGATGTCTACCGGGGCCCTTATTATTGATATTCTGATTGCCGCAGCACTCGCGACCTTTGGCTTGCTGGCCCGGAGGGGAATCGACATCGCCTTCGTAGTCGGGATATTCCTCTATGTGATCGACGCATTCCTGGCGATCGGACTGAGGGATGTTTTCGGCTTTGGCGTACACCTCGTAGCTCTCTTTTTCTTAGTCAAAGGTCTACTGGCGAGCCGTCATTTACGCGAAAACGCGGTGTCTATCTAGCCGGAGCTAAACCGCGGACGGGTCGCGAACAGCTGCGATAAATGGCAGATTCCGATACCGTCCGGCAGCATCAAGGCCGTAACCGACCAGAAACCTGTTCGGAACAACGAACCCTGTAAAGTCGATCTTGAGCTCAGTCTTTATTCGAGGGTCGGGTTTATCCAGGAAACTGGCAAGCTTTATAGAGTTGGCACCACGGGACCCGAGGATCTCAAGCAACCGTGAAAGCGTCAAACCGGTGTCAACTATGTCTTCAACGACGATAACGTCTTTGCCACGGATCGAATTACTGAGGTCTTTCAGGATCTCAACGTCACCGGACGAAACCGTGCCGTCCTTGTAACTCGATACCGCCATGAAGTCGATCGTCATTTGTAGGTCGATAGCTCGCATGAGGTCAGCGAGAAAGATACACGAACCCTTCAGGACGCTGACGAGGACGAGGTCACGGCCGCGGTATTCGTTGGTGATCGCTCGGCCTAGCTCTAGAATTCGATCCTTTATCTGTTCCTCATTGAAGAGAACCTCAAGGTTAGGATTTGTAAACTCAGTTGTTTTGATCCCGGGTGATTCGGCTGACATAGTATTAGTTTGAAAGATAGATCCAAGAAAACTATTCGAACAAATTATCCGAGCAACGGAGTTCCAGAGCACCTGTCCGACTAATCCCCGGACTCGAAAAATGATTGTACCAAACAACATTGATCCAGGAGAGATTTCAACGAGCTGGTATGTTATCGGGTTCTCGCACCATCAGATCGAAGATTGGGAACATTTAAGATTGAGAAGAAGGTTTCATGAGGATTGTCTTGCTGCGGGAGAGCCCCAAGGATTGACACTTTTTAGCTCACGCCGGAAGGATGATACTTCTTCGCTGACTCACTATTACCTGCCTCCTTCTGCAGTTCAGTATCTGCCCGGATTACTTCATGAGTTCTCGGCGGAGCCGATCGAGTCGGTTGACCCAAGTATACTCGCGGTGTCTTCGGGCACGTGGGGTGACTTGGATTTTTGGTTTCCTGGCTCCGCGAGAGCGGCGAGCAAATGATCATCCGGTTGAGGATCCGACTTTTCGAGTACCAACCCTCGCTGCCACCTGTTCCGAAATTGCTAACTTCGAATGGCGGCTCTTCTTTGTTTATTACTTCTTCCGTATGATTTTTGAGTACCGCGGACATGGCTGCTTGACCGGCAATGCCGTAATCTATAAGTACCAAAACAGCAGTACGGATAAGCAAGCGAAATTATGAGCTCCGAATCAGCAGAAACCCGCGACCGTGTACGCGCAATGGTCCGCGAGCTACTCGATACAGTGCCGACGGACGAGACTCCTGATTCAGCGGATCGAACTCCCGAGCACGTAGTCGTGAACTCGCTTAAGGAAAAAAGCGAAAGGGAATTCGACCGCGACGAGTCAGCGAAAACGCTGATCACGGAGGATGATCTTCGTGGACTCGATTTTGGATCCCGCCTTCGTGTCGCGGAGATTGCGAAATTTACCCCTCTCGCCGCCGACATAATTAACGAGAAGGGAATCACTCTTATCCGCAAGAAATCGCGAACTGAAGGCCTCAAGGTGGCATCGGTCGGTATTGGAGCAGATCACGGCGGGTTTCCACTAAAAGAACAGCTCAAGACTTTCCTGGAACAACTCGGGCTGCAAGTTCGCGACTTCGGAACTCACTCGACCGACGCGGTTGATTATCCTGACTTCGCGCATGCGTTAGCGAAGTCGGTCGCGGCGAAGCACGTCGATGTCGGTGTGATGATCGACGGTGCCGGGATCGGGAGTGCGATGGCGGCGAATAAGGTTCCGGGTGCTCGGGCAGCCGCGTGTTATACGACCGCTCTTGCGAGAAATTCTCGCGAGCACAATGGTGCCAACATATTGACTCTTGGAAGCGGACAAAACTCACTCGAAGAAGCCAAAGAGATCGTGCGGGCTTTTCTCACAAGTGAGATATCTGAAGAACGGCACAAGCGTCGCGTAACGAAGATCGAGAATATCGAAAACGAAAACAAAAGGTGATAACATCGGCCCCCGGCATATGAATAAGAACGGAAATTATGAGCGCATGGTCGAGCAGATAACCGATCTTGTCCTCGCAAAGATCGGCGGCGACGACTATTGCCCGACGTTCTGCAGTGCGGATGTCCAGCGGATTGTCGATGCAGGAGCCGAACGGATAGGCGTCGTGCTCGGTGAGACCGCTACGGCACATGATTGGGCGAGCCTTATCGACCACACCCTCTTAAAACCTGAGGCCACTGAATCGGACATTCGAAAGCTTTGCGATGAAGCGGCGAAGTTTGGTTTTGCGTCCGTTTGCGTAAACCCGGGCTGGGTCAAAACCGCAGTGGATTTTCTTCGCGGCACGGGCGTTCCCGTCTGTACCGTGATCGGTTTTCCTCTCGGAGCGACGCTGCCCGACGTAAAGGCATATGAGGCACGGCGGGCGATCTTCAACGGTGCGAGAGAAGTCGATATGGTGATCAATATCGGTGCGTTGAAATCCGGCGACGATTGCACGGTCGAAGATGATATACGCGCAGTCGCGGACGCGGCGCACGAGAATCGTGTGCTTTGCAAAGTGATAATTGAAACCGCTCTACTAACCGACGAAGAAAAGGTTCGGGCGTGCCTTGCTGCCAAGAATGCGGGTGCAGATTTTGTAAAAACTTCGACCGGTTTCTCGAAAGGTGGAGCGACCGTCGCTGACATCGCTCTCATGCGACGAACTGTGGGGAGCTCACTTGGGGTGAAAGCTTCGGGCGGAGTGAAAGGGATTGAAGACGCACGCGCGATGTTCGAAGCCGGTGCGACCCGGATCGGCGCGTCGGTCGGCGTTAAGATCGCACAGGAAGCAGAAGGTATCAAGACAGCTCCGTCCGTACTCGCCTACTAAGAAAGCACCTGCTTTCGCAAGTGCTTCAAAGCAATAAAACTCTAACTTATCAGGATTACCTGAGCGGCGTTTTTAGACTGAAGGAGTAGGTGATCTGCGCCTTGGCTTTTATGGGCCGGTTATTGTACATCGCCGGTTTGAACTTGGAACGCTTGGCTGCGTCCTCAGCCGAAGATCGGAGCATTTGATTTCCGGATGTAGCCTTCGCCGACACCACATCGCCATTCTCATCTAACTCGAGGTCAACGATCACCTTGCCCTCGACGTGTGATCTTTGTGCGATGACCGAATAAACGGGGGTGATCATCTTTGTCGCATTCGCAGCGGAAAGGAATCCCAAATTAACAAATTCAGGCGGGGGCGGCGGAACATTCCTGGCGGCTTCTGCTGCTGCTTCGGCGGCGGCGATGTCCTGGAGACGCTTGAGATTTGCCTTCGCAGCGTCGTTTGCCGGATCCAGATCCATCGCTTTCTGATAGTCTTCGAGAGCCTTCCGGGTTTCGCCGAGTTTCTCAAAGGCGACTCCACGATTCATAACAGCTAGTGAATCTTTAGGGTTCAATTCGAGAGCTTTGTCGAAGTCCTTAACCGAAAGATCATAGGATTTGAGATTGTAGTGAGCCTTGCCTCGCCCGAGATATGCAACCGAGCTGTCCGGCTTCATTTCCAGGGTCTTGTTGTAATCCGCGATGGCAAGGCTGAACTCTCCTTTCCCGGCGTTTTGATCCGCGCGTGTCTGATAAAAGCTGAAGTCTGGTGGGGTCGGCGTCGGAATGGGAGTGGCGACCGCTTTGACGACCGCAACTGCGGGTTTCGACGCGGCTATCTTCTGGCGTATAGCGTCAATCAGAACGGGCGAGGCACCGGTTGTCGCCAGTTCTTTCTCGATCTCCGGTGTCATTGCGAATGTCACACCGCGCTGTCGGACCGCTTCGGTCAGGATCGTGTTTCGTTCCGGCAACGACGCCTTCTTAGAACGGAGACCGATCAATAAGTCTGCGAGACTCAATTGCGGAGTTTGAGCAAAAGCCGCGGATCCGAGCGTCAATCCGATCGATACTAAGGCAACGACTAGGGCCGTCCGGGAAAACTTTTGCAGGATGTTGATGGAGAGTTTCATGACTTTATTTTCCAAAGGTGGAGGGGTTGTGCCGTCGCATGAAGTGCGACGCATTGATCGGTTGGGTTAATTGTCGTTGATCAGGTCGTCGACGGTCACCTTTTTCTTGTCGGCTCCGGCCTTTGCCGATTCCGCTTTCTTGGGCTTCAACATCGCGGTCTTGGTTGCTGCCACAGGTAGCTCGGTAGTAGCTTCCGGGGTTATTGAATTGGTTTCCGACTGTGATGAAACGATCGGATCGGTTACCGGGGCCGTCTCCAGCGGGGCCGGTTGAGCAACCTGCACGGCAGGGATCACGTCAGGCTTTGCGGACTCATTTGGGCCCGACATTACGAACCAGCCGCCAATGGCTATAACTACGACCAGCCCGACCGCTCCCGCGATCGCTGGAATCGGTAACGAAGAACCGGATCTTTGCGGGACTGTAAAAATGTCGTCGTCGTCATTATCGGCTCGCGAGACTTCGGATTCGGATCGCTGGGGTGCGAGATCGATTGGCGAATCGAAAACTAACACGGCTTCGGAGGCCGTCGCCTCTTCGGCGCGTGCGCTACGATCCGCAGACTGCGCAGCCGAGTCAACTTCTTCCAACTCTCGCAGCACGGCGGCGAGCTCATCTTCCTCTACCGCCGATGTGTCGCGATAAGCGACGACCTCTGCCGATACCGGAAGTTCCAGGAGACTAGTTTCGGGAGTCTTCGTTTTAGCATTCTTCTCGGCCGCGGCGCGGTTCGCTTCTTCATTCTCTCGTAGCAGTCGCTCGGCGCCCGCCATTCGCTCAGCCTGAAGACGCTGCTCTTCCGCTTCGCGAAGCTGCCGATCCATCAGTCCTTTCTGTCGTTGCTGCTCGGCCTCGGCATCGCGCCGCGCCTGCTCGGCTTGAGCGGTCTGTCGTTGTTGCTCGGCTTCGGCTTGTCGGCGTTGTTGCTCCGCCTGGTCGTCGAGTAGCTTCTTTTCTGCTTCAGCTTCAAGGCGCGCTTTTTCGGCTTGCTCGACTGCGGAGGCGGCAGCAGCATTAGCCATGCGGGTTGCTTCCGCCGCTTCCTCCTGTTCGCGAACCCCATCTTCCTTGCGTGCCTGGATTCGCTCGATTGCCGTCCTGAGGACCTGGCGCATTATTACCGCTGAGTCATATCGATTCTCTCGTTTGATCTCAAGCGACTTCATCAGAACATCGGAGATCTCGCTCGGAATTCTCGATTCTACCTTTGACGGTTCTCGCAGCGGATCAAGCTTACCCTCGAGTATTTCGATTGACCTTTCAATTGGATCGACGGGCTCTACACCGGTCATCAGAAAATAAAGCGTCGCCCCAAACGAGTAGATATCGCTGCGCTCATCGAGCGGTTCCTTGAGTATTCTCTCTGACCTCTCATCGTAGCTATTCGTGATGACCTTCTGAGAAGCAGGATCGAGACCGGGCCAGATCTGCTCCATCGGTGAGTAGCGAAGATTTTCTCCTTCTGTTATCGAGTTAGCGGCGAATTCGGAATCCGCGGCACTCTCGACACCGACACCGATCAGCTTTATTTTCCCGGACGGATGCAACTTCACGTTTGTGGGATTGATATTTCGATGAATGATCGCCGGCTTGCGCGAGTGAAGATAATTTAAACCGTCAAGAAGAGCATCGGCCCAGTTCGTAACCTCACCGACAGAGAACGGCTTATTCCGGGATGCGAGAAGCTCGGCCAGACTGTCGCCTTCGACAGCTTCCATTACGAGATATTGTCTATCGATCTCAGAAAAATAGTCATGCACGGGGAGTAATGCGTCGTGTTCGATCTCGGTGAGAGCCTTGGCTTGATTTGCGAAGGCCATCTTCAATGATTCACGCTGCGAAACGGTGGCCACTTTGTTAAGCTTCACAGGGATCTCGCGGACGACAACGGTAGTATTTCGAACAGTGTCGTACGCCTCAAATACTTTCTCTTCCCCTTGTTGTGTGGGGGATTGGCTAATACGGTATCTTCCTTCTTGTAAAAGTTCGTTAGTAGCGGGCATATTTTTCGGTGAGCAAGAAACGGGTGAGCCTGACTGCCACAACGATTATATACAAAATCGGTCAGAATGGAAGCAATTTGTTGAAAAAAGTTTAACGTTTGCCAAAGAAGCGTGTAAATTCGATGCCATGAGACGTAAACGTGATTGCGGTTAGGAATAGATCGATCTTACGGCGGAATTGTCTGTTATGTGAACTTGAATCTGCGGGCACCCCGATAGACGAAATAGATGTTGAATGACCTCGTGGTGAAAAATGGCTGACAAGAAGATCAAACCGAGCGAAATAACACCGGAAAGCGTTTATCTCAACCGGCGAAATTTTATTCGCGCCGGTCTGATTGCGGGTTCCACTGCCGCAACTGCGCTCACATATCGTTTCTTTAATCCGCAGCCGCTTGAGCAACCTGAAACGGCTACCCTCGAGAATGTCCGGCGGTCGGCGGCGGCCGCGTCCGACGACAAGCTTAACTCTCTCGAAGAGATCACGAATTACAACAACTTCTACGAGTTCTCCACTGGTAAAAGCGAGGTCGCCAGAAATGCTAAGGAGTTGATCACTCGTCCGTGGACGATCGAGGTAGGCGGGCTTGTTCAGAACCCCAGGATATTCGACATAGACGAACTGTTGAGATTCGACCAGGAGGAGCGGGTCTATCGCCTCCGATGTGTCGAGGCCTGGTCAATG
>JANMUW010000171.1:0-3400 GCA_031392105.1 Acidobacteriota bacterium
GCATTTCTGCCATTTGCCACAGTCCGCCGAGCGTTGAAACGCCCGGCCAGGTTAAATGGAAGCCTGATTAATCAGGCTGGCAAGGATCTGTCCCACGTTTCGGCGCGTGCAAGCAGATCAAGATTCTGCTCCATGCGGTCGGCGATCTTGAGAAGGATGTTGCTCCGCTCGGTCGCGGAAGTTTTGCCCCATGTTTCGAATGCCGCGTGAGCTGCGTCTAATGCCGCCTCTACGTCCGCTTCATTCGAACGGGCTACCTTTGTAAATGATTTGCCGTCGACCGGCGAAATACATTCGAAGTATTCGCCGCTCTTCGGGGCGACCCATTCGCCACCGATGAAATTTTCGTATTGTTCTTTGAACTTAGGAATGTCGAAAGATTTTTTTGCTGATTCCATTTTTGTACTCCCAATCGTTAAAGCTGAGCCAAGATAGGCCTTTGACCGCCATCTCGGGTGAGTTTGGCTTGGATGACCATTAGTCCGTTTTGAGCTGTGATGCAAAACGGAGCGTAGGCGAAGCCGCGGTCTTTTTATTTTATTGCTATTTGCGGCACTAATCGAACGCAATTGTAAAAAAAAAGCGGCTTCGCCTGAGGATTATATTTAACTGCCGGCTGCGAGTGTGCGGCCCTTATCAAATGTATCGGCTGTTGCTGCCATATCAAGAACGACACGACCGGTGACATCGCCCTTCTCGAGCCGGGCAAATACGTCGTTGATCGCCGATAGCGGCTGAACTTCAATGCTCGGCCGGATGTTGTAATCCTGTGCGATGCTCAAAGCTTCACGCAGATCCTGGCGGGTTCCAACGATCGAACCGCGAACAGTCAGGCGTTTGAGGACAACATCGAAGATCGGCAAAGGAAACTCGCCCGGAGGGAGGCCGACCAGGACGCACGTGCCGCCTCGCCTGAGCATATTGACGCTCTGGCGAAATGCGGGCGGGGAAACGGCGGTGACCAGTACGCCTTGCACACCTTTTAATTCTTTCTGAATGACGTCGGAGGGGTCGACATCCTTACTCGCCAAAACGGTGAGATCGGCTCCGACCTTTTTCGCAAGGTCGAGCTTATCCTGCGCAATATCGATCGCTGCAACGTGAAATCCCATTGCCTTTGCAAATTCAACTGCCAGGTGGCCGAGTCCCCCAACGCCGACTATCGCGACCCATTCGCCGGCCTTTACCTGTGTTTCTTTGAGGCCTTTGTATGTGGTCACACCTGCACAAAGCGTCGGAGCCGCCGTCATGAAATCCATTTTATCCGGCAAGTGGCCGATATATCCCGCATTCGCCGCTACGTATTCGGCAAAGCAGCCATTGATGGAATATCCGGTATTCCGCTGCTTTTCGCAGAGGGTTTCCCAACCGGTCTGGCAATAGTCGCATTCGCCGCAGGCATCGAAAAGCCACGGAACGCCTACGCGGTCGCCCTCCTTGACCGATTTAACGTCGCTGCCGACGGCTGTGACGAATCCCGCACCTTCATGGCCCGGTATGAAGGGAAGCGTCGGTTTGAACGGCCAGTCGCCGTTGGCCGCATGGAGGTCCGTATGGCAAACCCCGCTTGCCTCCAGTTTTATCAAGACCTGATCCTTCTGAATTTCCGGGATCGGAACTTCCTCGAATGTGAGCGGCTTTCCAAATTCGTGAACGACCGCTGCCTGCATATATGTTTTCGGCATAATTTCTCCTATATAAAGGTATAAACGGATCGTACGCCGATGGTCGCAAACATCATGTGACTGCTGTCACGGGTAAGTGAAGCAAGCCCGCGAAAGGGGCTCGCGTGACTGGAGCGCAGGCATCCTTGCCTGCATGAGCGTCGCTTCGACGCGAAAAAGCGCCGGCATGTTGTGCTTATTGTTGCTGATAGGTGCAGGCAGATGGGTGTTCCCGTCGACGAGACCCGAAATCACCATTGGCTCGCCGAGTCATAGAGGTTTGACGTCGCTGCCGCGACGTTGCAGGCAGGGATGCCTGCGCTCCAGTCGAGCTACGCGATCCCCATCTTTCTATAAACGTCCGCCAGCGTTTCGCGCGCGATCGATCTTGCTTTCTCGGCTCCTGCGGTTAGGACCGAATCGAGTCTCGCATCGTCGTATTCTTTCACTCGTTCCTGAAACGGACGTATGAACTCGACGACCACTTCAGCCAGCTCAGTCTTAAAATGACCGTAGCCTTTTCCTTCGAATTGCTGCTCGCACTCGGCGTTCGATTTCCCGTTCAGCAGTTGGTAGATCGTCAGGAGGTTCGTGATCGCGGGCCGCGTCTCGTCGAACTTGATGTCGGTACCCGAATCCGTCACCGCGCGTTTGATCTTTTTCGTGATCGTATCCGAATCGTCGAGGAGAAATATCGAGCCGTTAAGATTCTCATCCGACTTCGACATTTTTTTCGAAGGGTCCTGCAGTGATTTGATGTTCGCTCCGACAGGCGGAATGAACGGCTCCGGAATTTTGAATGTCTCACCGAAATCACGGTTGAAGCGTTCGGCAAGATCGCGCGTCAATTCGAGATGCTGTTTCTGGTCCTGGCCCACCGGAACTAAATCGGTTTGATAGAGCAGAATATCGGCGGCCATGAGAACCGGGTATGTGAATAAACCAACGCCGGCGCGTTCTCGATTTCCTTTTCCCTTGTCCTTGAACTGCGTCATTCGCTCGAGCTCGCCCATCCGCGAAATGCACGATAGGATCCATGTCAATTCCGAATGCTCGGGAACATCGGACTGAATGAAGACCGTAGATTTCTCAGAGTCGACACCGGCGGCGAGATAGATGCGAGCGAGATCGCGAGTCTTTTGACGGAGGGTCTTCGGATCCTGCGGCAGTGTGATCGCGTGGAGATTTACAATGCAGTAGAGACTCTCGTACTCATCCTGAAGCGCGACCCAGTTTTTCAGCGCACCAAGATAGTTGCCGATGTGAAGTTGACCCGTCGGCTGCGCGCCGCTAAAGATTCGTTTCCGCATTTAGAAGAGGAGATAAAATATGAGTCTGTTCAAAGGCGCCGTTAAATAGCTTAGAGCTCCGATCCACATCAACAGGAAAAGGATCAGGAATCCGTATGTTTTCAGCAATTCGAATACCGCCTCGAAGCTTCTCGGCAGAAGACTTTCCAAAGCCATACCGCCGTCGAGCGGCGGGAGCGGAAGCAGATTGAAGACGGCCAGACCGACATTTAAGACCACCGTTCCGATCAAGAAAGTTCCTATGATCGAAGCGGCGGCGGCCGGGATGCTCGGGCTATTGAACATCCCGAAGCCGATCAGGATCTTGATCAGGATCGCCACAGCGGTCGCGATCAGCAGATTGGTCGCGATCCCGGCCAAAGAAACGCAAACGTTTGCTACATCCTTGTTACGCCATTTTAGCGGATTGACCGGTGTCGGTTTTCC
>JANMUW010000222.1:0-12010 GCA_031392105.1 Acidobacteriota bacterium
CCCTTGACCTGCGCCTGGCCGCCGAGCTTACCCTCGGTTCCCACTTCGCGGGCCACACGGGTCACCTCGGAAGCGAACGCTCCGAGCTGCGTCACCATCGTGTTCACTGTCTTACCTGTGCGAAGGAATTCACCTTTCAACGGGCGATCGTCTATTTCGAGATTGAAATTTTGCGACAGGTCGCCCTGGGCGACGGCACCGATGACACGGGCGACTTCCGTGGTAGGCCGGGCCAGATCCTCGATGAGCGTATTGACGGACTTCACACAGGAATTCCAACCGCCGGTTGCCTGATCTAAACTCGCGCGTTGGGCGATCTTGCCTTCTTTGCCGACCAGCTCGCTGATCCGGCCAAGCTCTGCGCACAAGTTATCGTTTTTTTCGATGACCTCGTTCAGCGCACCGTAAATTTCTCCGTTCACTCCTTCGGCGCCCCTCGGAAGACGTACGGTGAAGTCGCCGTTTTTGACGGCGGTCAATACTGTGAGCAAAAGTTCGGGGTCGAGGAAATCGGATCTATGTCCGTTTGATTTGATTCGGCGGTTGGTCCCATTTTTAGGGATCGGGGCGTCGCCGCGCTTCTTGGTACGCGCGGCCTTGCCCACTGTCGGAGCAGCCATGTTTTTTTCTCCCTTTTCGTGAACTGGGCGAACAGCAGCTTCGTGCAGGCGCCTGATTTTCAACACAGTTCGGGTAACTTAAGTCACTAGTGGGCTCTTTAATTATAAATAGCCGACGACCGTTTTGCCAGCAAAATCTGGCGCGTTGGAGACTCCTCAACGTGAAAGTGAATGGCACGGCAAATGCAGTTGCCATTGCAGTTGCAAGATTTAGGAGGAATTCATAATTATGTCGTTGATTTACTGTCCTGAATGCGGACACGAGATCTCAGCTGCCGCTGTGGCATGTCCGAGTTGTGGCCGTCCTTTGTCGGCTCGGCCGGTTGTTTCGGCGACTCCCGTGATAGCTCCGATCCAGCGTTCGGAAGGCGTGCCCACTTGGATCTTTATCCCTTTGGGCATCATCGGCGTCCTGTTGGTTGTCGTTTTCTTCGTTGTGATGAGCCGGAACAACGAGGATACAAACTCGAATCTGTCCGTCAACGTGTCGACAAGACGACCTGCAGGGTCGAACACGGAGCGGACCAGCGCAAGCGATATACCGTCGAGCACAGTTACATCTCCGCCAGTAACCGAAACGCAAACGGTCACGGTGCCCGGGTCTCAGACCACAGTTCAAGAGACGAAAGGCAGTGTTGTTATCGACGCCAAAGTAGCCGGACGCACGGGTACCGCACAGCCTGTGAAAAATGAAAAATTCTATCTGCTGGATAAAGATCTGGAAACAATATTATCCGAGGCGGGGCTCGAACCGATCGAGGGTCAGACGCTCGTGAACAGTCTCGGCCTGTCCGTCCTCTATCCAGATCGATTTGACGCTTTCAACCGTGATGCGCTTCGTGCGATCAGAACTCATATCAAGTACGCGGGGACGACCGACGCGAGCGGCAAAGCCGAACTCGGCGGAATCGAGCCCAACAGCTACTACTTGTTTGGCGTGACAAGATCGGGGCGCGGTTTTGCGATCTGGAGTTCGCCGGTCGCGATCAACGCGGGCCAGAATGCTCTTAATCTAACTCCGCAGCGGTTAAACGAACTCGAATTGGCACCTGGCGACTAGGGCCTTAACTTTTTAACCGGCTTTGAAAAAGGTGGCGCCGGGCCGCCTTTTTCTGCCTGAAAGGCCCTTTTCTGCACGACCTACAGGCCTGGAGCAGAGATCGGCTGATCCGAACTGATATCCACCCAAAACCCGCTATAGGGGCCTTTTTCGGTTATTACCGGCTCACGAGGAATCCAGTGGACAAACCGCTAACCCGAAATAATCGAATTCTCCGATGTGACTATGGCCGACTCCGTCTAATTTCTTACTAAGCCTATAAGTCGTTCACTTTAATAAATCGCTGTAAAATACAGCTTCCTCCGGGTAGAAAGCCAGGGTCGTTCCGCCCAAGTCGCTTGAGATTGTCAGCGCTTGAAATGCCCTGCTGTTTTCAATGTCATCTTTTAGTCCAGAACCTCCTCTGTCAATCATAATCGCGGTGGTGGGCGGTAAGCAGTCACTCTTCCAGTGTCTATCCGCCCTGTACGTTCAAGCCGCAGAGGTCGAAGCTGAGCTAATTGTCCCATTCGATAGTTTGACCACCGACGTTTTACAACTTGCTGAGAACTTTCCGAATGTTCGATTTGTTGAATCGGACACGGCGGGGTCGCTGGCCCGTCAATCGCCGGAGCTGTCTCGACATTGCCATTACGACCGACGGCGAGCGGTCGGACTTGCGAGTGCCAACGGTGCCGTCATCGCAATGACCGAGGATCACGCAATACCCGCGTCGGATTGGTGCAAGCAGATACTCTTGGCCCACGAAGAAATTAAAGACGCGGGCGTGATTGGTGGGGCGATCGAAAATAAGGTTGACAGACCGCTGAACTGGGCTTGGTATTACAGCGATTTCGGCCGCTACGGTAGTCCGCTAGGTCCGCAAAATGCGGAATACGTTTCGGACGTAAACGTCTCGTACAAACGCGAAGCAATAATGAGCGTGAAGGATCTATGGGAAACGGCCTTTCACGAGACTACGGTGCATTGGGCCCTGGGCGGAAACGGCGACGCGCTGATCTTAGATCCTAGATTGGTGGTCTTTCAGAATCGACGGTCGTCATCGATTGGGTCAGCCCTTCGCGAACGTGTCGAGTGGGGAAGAGCATTCGCGGAGACCCGAGTCGGAACGATTGGAAAGCTAAGTCGGTGGATGTTTGCACTGGGATGTTCGTTCTTGCCTTTCGTTCTTTATTCACGAGCCATAAAACACATGATCAGGCATGAGAGATCGTTCTGGTTCGTGCTGAGGATTTCACCAGCCCTACTCCTACTTCTAGTATTTTGGTCGCTCGGAGAGGCGACCGGTTATTTGAATTTTCCGCGGAGCACGGATCGATCGTCGATACCGTCCCTGGACACATCCATTCCGAATTCCTTGTGAGATCACGCCTCCTCGTCAATTTTGCTTCCCTGGCCGGTGCTGAAGCTCTAAGCAAGGCCCTGACGTTCCTCGCTTTTGCATATCTCGCACGAAAATTCGGGTCTGCCGGTTACGGATACGTCGAATGGGCGGGTGCGATTCTAATGTGTGCCAGCCTGATCGTGGATCAAGGGTTCAGTGCGTATGGTGCACGAGAGATCGCCAAGTCTTTAGACAGGACTTCCGATCTCGTCTCGCAGATCGTGACGGCTCGGCTACTTCTCGCAATCGTAGCCTATGCGGCTCTTGCTTTATTCGCCCTCACGGCGGTAGCGGATGCATCAGTAAGAAACCTAATTCTGGTCTTCGGACTGAGCCTTTTCCTTCTTCCTTTCTTGCTGCAGTGGGCTTTTCAAGGTCACGATCGGATGCATCTAATCTCGATAACCCAGATCGCCAGGCAGACGGTATTTGCGGCGATCGTTTTTTTCTTCGTGGGCAGCGTGAGCGATCTATATGTTGTCGGCGTTGCAGAGGTCGTTGCGGTCGGCGTCGCGGCCGCCCTAAGTACCGGTCTTTACTTAAAGCTGTTCCCACGTCATTCGTCGTTTAGACCGGCATTCTCGTTAGAGACCTTTAAAGATGGCGGAACGATCGGGCTAAGTCAGCTTTTTTGGGTCGTGAAGATGTTCGGCGCAACGGTGATCATTGGCATGATCGCGACTGCCGCCGAGACGGGCGCGTTTGCCGGAGCGATGCGTATCTTCATCTCTGTTCATACATTTGTTTGGTTGTATTTCTTCAATCTTCTTCCGTCGCTTTCACGGGCGTGGGTGAGCGATCAAAGTGAGTATTCGCGATTGATTCGCGACTCGATGCGTCTCGTTGTCCTCGTCGCCGTGCCTGCATGCATCCTTTCACTCTTCTTTGCACCAGATGTCATGAGATTGGTATATGGAGCTGAGTTTGTGGCTGGTGCGGGAGCTCTCAGATGGCTCGGGATCGCCTGTCTGTTAGCGGCCGTCAGTGGCCATTTCAGATTCGGTTTGATTTCCGCAGGTCTTCAAACGCGCGAATTGATGTCTTCAGCTGCCGGAGCGGCAGCAGCAGCGATCTTAATTCCGGCGGGGTACTTGTTCGGCGGTATTACGTTCGCTGCACTCGGGCTCTGTTTGGCCGAATCCGTTATATTGCTTGTCTCCTGGCTCCAGTCACGACGCCTTCAAGAGCATACCGACAGTCCGGTCATCAACACTACCGCTTACAACCGAGTTATGGCTAAGCCACAATCCGCGAGATGAGTATCGTTACTGAGAAAACAATTTCACCAGTCGGTGTTGTTCGCAACATGCCGAGTAATGGCAAGAACTTGGCGAAAGCCTCGGGTCGTCCGATGAGGGGTCAAAAGTCTGCGGTCGCGATGTTCCGAAGTAACGCCCTCAGACTCTTTTTGACATGCTCAGTTATCTTTCTGCTCCACTTTGCTACGAATACGGTTCGCGAGATCTACCCGGCCCTTAGCTTGGGTGACCGGTTGAGTTTTGACGTCTCGGAATACAACGGCCTACACCCGGATATTTTCGAAATGCCTGGCCGCGGAGTGTTTATCAACAACAATCCGGGCGCTTCGATGATGGGAGCGGTGCCTTATTTCTTTCTGCATCCGGTGGTCAACTCGGTCGTTGATCGAGTGAACATTCAACGAGCCGCGGCCACGAACGTAGATCCACAAGCTTACGATTCGATCTATCCGATGGCGCGAGAGTTTTACGAACGATCTCGGGAACGCGGTTTCGATATCAAATTCGGTCTCGGGGCAGCGATCACGCAGGCTCTTGTAATGGTTCCGATGTCTGCGTTGAGCGTTCTTTTGATGTATTGGGTATTACTTCAGCTGATCAACAAACCCCGGACCGCGCTCTTGCTCGCGCTGCTTTACGCATTTGCAACTCCGGTGTTCTACCGGACGGCTCAACTCAACCAGAATTTACTTCTCGCTCACTTTGCGTTCTTTGCATTCGTGTTGCTATGGCGACCGGGCTCTCAGGACACAGCCCATGAAAGAACCCCGTTCTTTTTTCTCGCCGGGCTATGTGCCGGATGGACAGTCGTGCTCGATTACAGTGGTTTGGTCGCCCTGGCGGCGCTCAGTGTTTACGCGATTGTGAAATGGCATGCATTCCCGTCGAATGAACGATCCATCGCTCAGCTCGGGCGGTTTGCTCTTGGCGTCACGATATGCGGCGCAATTCTTATGGCATATCAGTGGTCGAGTTTTGGCAATCCGATCCTTCCCGCTCAAAGCTATATGCCGCCGGCCAACTACACCGATGCGGGCTATCGTGGATTCTCGCTCCCAAGCCTCGACCTCCTTTTCGATACGGCTTTCTCGCTTAAGTTCGGGCTGTTCACATCGGCTCCGTTACTGCTGCTCGCGCTTTACGTGCCGGCATGGCTTCGGAAAAGCACGAGTATTTTTCAGCGGCCAGAGCTCATCTTCATGATCTCGCTTATTTCGCTCTTCTTTATCTTTTGCGCCGCGAACCAGTACGGCCGAATGCAGTTCAATACCGGCGTGCGGCACATAGTTCCGGTCGTGCCTTTTATATTCCTACTTGCGGCGAACGCTCTGATCAGACTGCCTGTAGTCATCGGCGCGATCGTAGGAGCACTCGGAACTTATTGGATGTGGTGTCTTGTCATGTACCGCGATGTCGAACTGGGTTCCGGCATCTTTGAGGCAATCAAGAATATTACGTTGGGCGGCTTCCAGCTGCCATGGCTAAAGACACTCGAGCGGATGGGATATGTGCAGGAATCTTCTGTGCTGCCGCTTTTTCTACTCGCGGCAGTCGTGATCTGGATACTTTGGAATGTTAACCGACACAGCCAACTCACTGAAGCTTAGTACGGAGAAATCCGGACGGCTCGCTTATAGGAGCCTGGCGTACTACGTCATCGGTGCGGCCCTCGTCGCACTCGCACTGACGGTTTCCAGTGACCAATACTCGCTTGCCCTTTCGGGCGGAGCAAAGGATCTGAGCTGGGGTCCGGAACTGTTCCGAGTCCTTTTGGTTTTTCACGGCGTGATGATCGCACTGTTCGGAGCCGGCGCATTCAACGGGATCACACGGTCGTCCTCAGTACCGACGGTTGAGAAACTCGAGCTAAATGCGACCACGCTTCTGACGCTGCTTCTACTGACATTCGCCGCGCTCGTACTGCGGCTTTGGAATCTTAACTCTGCTCTATGGATCGATGAAGTTCTTACGCTGGTCGATTTCGCGAGACTCCCGATCAAAGAGATCTTTGTAACTTTTCCCAGCCAGAACCAGCACATGCTGTATTCGATCGCTGCCCGCGGAGCGTTCGCTTTATTCGGAGAAAGCACTTGGGCTCTGCGACTGCCGGCGGTGTTATTCGGCTTGGGGTGTATCTGGGCTCTTTTCTTTTTCGCCCGACGCGTTACTAGCAATCGCGCCGCACTTCTCGCGTGCTTGCTGATGACCGTCTCTTATCATCATGTCTGGTTTTCGCAGAACGCCAGAGGTTACACAGGCTTGCTGATGACGACGCTTCTTGCTACCTGGGCCTGGCTCGAAGCCCTCGAAAGAGACGAGTGGAAGTGGTGGGTTCTTTACATCGCCGCCGTCGTGACCGGGATGTGGATCCACATGACGATGGCATTTGTCGTCGCTGGTCACGGCATTCTGTATCTGGTTTTCTTGGCCTGGCCGGGGACCGCAGACGGTGAAGGTAAAGTCGCTCTCGAACGGCGAGCCGGCTTCAAGCCGATCGCAGCGTGGCTATTCTGCTGTACCGTGACTCTCCAGCTGTATGCTCTTTCTTTGCCCGAATTCATTCGGACAGGTCTGCATGAAGACTCCAGAAATTCGGAATGGACAAATCCCGTGTGGGTTCTAACCGAGAGTATTCAAAACCTGAGCATCGGTTTCGCGGGTGTCGGCGTCGTTCTCGTCGGGGCGGCGTTCGTTCTTTTTGGCTGGTTCAGAATCTATCGACACAACCGGCGGGCCGCTCTTCTGATGGTGTTACCCCCAGTCCTGTCAGGTGGCCTGATGCTTTCTCTGGGACACAACCTATTTCCTCGCTTTTTCTTTTTCGCGATGGGCTTCGGGATATTGATCGTGATCTACGGTGCACTCGAATTACCAAAGGTAGCGACGCGGATGATAGCGCGGCTAGAATCCCGAACAGCTGTTGCGAAGAGGCTCGGCGTGTGCTTTGCGACTTTGGTGATCGCCCTTTCACTCTTCACCGTTCCGCGCAACTACGCCCTGCCGAAACAGGATTTCGCCGGCGCAAAAGATTACGTCGAAGGCCAGCTATCGCCGGGCGGCAAAGCCATCGCGGTAAATCTAGCCGGTGACATGTTCGCGAAATACTTTGCGCCCAACTGGCTCACAACGCGGGATGCGTTGGTGCTCGATGATCTGCAGCGGCACAACACGGATGTTTGGCTGGTCTATACCATGCCTTTTGAGATCCAGGCGTTTAGCCCGGAGCTATGGAATACCATCCAGGAAAATTACGAAATAGTCCGCACATTTCCTGGAACCTTGAATGGCGGCGACGTAGTCGTTTGCCGATATCGTGCGAACTTTAAGAAAAAATGAGATCAAAAAGAATATCGAAAGTTTCTCAGCTGCCGGGTAATGGATTACCCCAATCCAAGCTCCATTCCGTTCCTCCGGAACGAAATGGTTCGACGCGCGAGCGTGTCGGAGTCAGCGTCGTTATCCCTGCATTTAATGAGGGCGGTGCAGTGGCTGAATCTGTTGCCGAGCTTCGTTCCATCTTTGATATGTCGGGCTACGATCCCGAGATCATTGTGGTTGACGACGGGTCGAAGGATGCGACTGCGACTGAGGCAAAGAGGGCGGGAGCGCGAGTCCTTCAGCATCGAAGCAACCGCGGATATGGAGCGTCTCTAAAAACCGGGATCATCGCGGCTTCAAACAACATTATTGTGATCACAGATGCGGACGGAACCTATCCTGCGAAGTACTTGCCCGACATGCTCGACGAAATTGAGCACTCCGATATGGTCGTCGGCTCCCGCACCGGGGCCGATGTGAACATTCCGCTTTCACGAAAGCCGGCAAAATGGTTTCTGCGCGTTATGGCAAATTACGTTTCGGCGACAAAGATCCCTGACCTGAACAGCGGACTGCGCGTCTTCAGGCGCGATGTCGCGATGCAATACTTCGCGATTCTCTCGGACCAATTCAGTTTTACAACTACGATCACGCTGGCGATGTTATGCGACAAGTATGCGGTCAGCTACATGCCGATCGACTATCGAAAACGCCTCGGCAAATCCAAGATCATGCCGTGGGACGCCGGAAGTTTCGCGGTTCTCATTTTAAGAGTTGCGATGCTATTCCGGCCACTCAGGGTATTTCTGCCTTTAGCGGTCGCGTGTATTTTGTACGGAACGGTAAAAGCGTTCATCGACCTGACCCACGATCCGAACATCTCGGCATCCGCGATCTTCGCGTTTGTAAGCGCTTTGATGATGATAATGGTCGGAATGCTTGGTGACGTTGTCGCGACCCGGCTTGGCAGATTTAATCAGTTCGCTGTTATGGGTGTGCGGCCAAAAGAGATTGAGCTCTCCGATGAACCGGCCGAAAAAGATTTCAAGGTTTACTCACAGATCAAGAACTAACTACCGACGATATGCTGCTTCTGCAAATTTACCTGTTTCTTGGCTTAGTCTTTCACAAGCTGATCTGGGAGGTGCTTCGAATCCGAAGCGGAACCACCAACGACGGGGCGACTGGATCGGCGAGACTGACGCTCGTAAAGCTCATCAAGATCACGATCTTTCTCGGGATCCTCGTTCAGATATGGCTGCCTGATGTCCTTCCGATCAGCTCCGACCCGACAGTGATCCGCTCGATCGGAATCGCGCTGTTCTCGCTTGGATTGTTAACCGCCATTGCGGCGCGTATTCAGCTTGGCGATAACTGGTCGAACATCGAATCCGCGAAGGTGTTGACGGATCACGCCGTGGTTGACAAAGGCCTCTACGGCTATGTGCGTCATCCGATCTATACCGGCGATCTGCTGCTTTTGATCGGACTTGAACTCGCTCTGAACTCGTGGCTTGTCGTTGGGGCGCTGGCCCTCTGCCCGATAGTGATGTGGAAAGCCGTCAAGGAAGAAAAAATGCTTCTGCGAAAACTTACTGGTTACGGTGAATATCACGGCCGCACCAAAAGATTCATTCCCTTTGTGATCTGAATGGCAAAAACGAGAGTCACAATTCTTGGAGCAGGCCCGGCAGGTCTTGGAGCTGCATGGAGATTGCGCGAGGAAGGTAAGGCCGAGGTGGTTGTTCTCGAGCAGCGTGAAGTGGTCGGCGGCAATGCGGGCAGCTTTGAGATCGATGGGATTCCCGTCGACTACGGAAGCCATCGTTTGCATCCGGCTTGTGACCCGATGATCCTTGCCGACCTTCGGGGACTGATGAAGGACGACCTGCTTGATCGGCCGCGTCATGGCCGTATCAGATTGCAAGGTAAATGGATCCACTTCCCTCTTCGCTCATCGGACCTGTTTGCGCATCTTCCTATTTCATTCGGAACCGGCGTTGTGCTCGACTCACTGACAAAGATAATTCCGCGACGCTCGAATGGAAACGGGCATGAGTCATTCGCGTCCGTTCTTGAGAAAGGGCTGGGCAAAACCATCTGTCGCGATTTCTATTTTCCGTATGCGAGAAAGATCTGGGGTTCTGAACCAAGCGAGCTTTCAGCAATACAGGCACGACGAAGGGTGTCGGCCGGTTCCCTCGGCAAGATGGTGAAAAAGGTTCTTAGCGTAGTGCCCGGATTAAAACAGCCCGGGGCAGGGCGGTTTTTCTATCCGAAAGAAGGTTACGGTCAGATCAGCGAATCGATCGCGATGCGAGCAAAAGATCTTGGCGCCGATATCCGCCTCGGCAACTCGGTTCAAAAGGTCGAGCTCGGCGATCGAAAACGGGTGACGGTCGAATCAGGCGGCGTTCAGCAAACGATCGAGACGGATCATATATGGTCGACTATCCCGATCACCGCGCTGATCAAAACCGCTGAACCGGCTCCGCCCCGCGAAGTGATCGAGGCGACTGAAAGCCTCTCGTATCGCGCAATGGTGCTGATCTATCTTGTACTGGAAGAAGCTCAATTTACTGAATTTGACGCCCATTATTTTCCGGAAGAAGAGGTGCCGATCACGCGTCTCTCGGAACCAAAGAACTACAGCGTCCGCACTGATCCGAAAGACCGGACGGTCCTGTGTGCAGAACTTCCGTGTCGGATCGGCGATAAATATTGGTTGATGACTGACGAAGAACTGGGCGAGTTGGTGCGCGACTCTCTGGAGAAAAGTGGGATCCCGATACGCGGTCGGATACACAGCGTTCTTACCCGCCGTCTCCCGTTCGCATATCCGATCTACCAGACCGGATACGAGCGATATTTCGATATCCAGGATCGATGGGTAGATTCTCTCGACGGCGTTCTTACGTTTGGCCGACAGGGCCTGTTTGCCCATGACAACACACATCACGCCCTGGCAATGGCCTACGGTGCCGTCGACTGCATGACGCCATCGGGGGTTTTCGATCGTGAGAAATGGAACCGCTATCGCGAAGAGTTTTCGAAGCACGTCGTCGAAGATTAAGAGTGTTCAAGTTGCCAAGCCTTAGTTCGAGATATTCTTTTTTTATTGCGGCTGTCGTCTTGCTTGCGGGTTGCGGCGGCAAGAAAGATCCCGTGGAAACTGTGATAACAATCGAGCCCGGACAGCGATATCAAACCATGGTCGCCTGGGAAGCGACCGCGCAAGTCGGACAGGACTTCGCATCGTTTCCGGAGTATAGCGACAAGCTACTTTCCGACGCGGTCGGTGACCTTGGAATAAACCGGTTGAGGGTCGAGATCACAAGTGGGGCTGAGAACGGCCTCGGTGAAGGAGCGAAAGGAAAACGGTACGAGATCGTTAACGACAACGACGATCCGTTTCTAATAAACAACGACGGATTTTATTTTGGTGGCCTTGATCTGACGATCGAGCGGGTTGTATTGCCCATGAGGAGACTGCTGGCCGAACGCGGCGAAGAGTTGAGCGTCAATTTAAATTATGTCGACTTCGGCCCCTCAGGCTTCGAGCATAAGGAGCATCCGGAAGAATATGCTGAATTCATTCTCGCCGTGTTTCTTCACATGCGAGAGAAATACGGCTTCGTTCCGGACGCTGTCGAGGTCATCCTCGAACCCGATACCGACACGGCGAACTGGACTGCACGGCAAGTCGCCGACGCCCTCGCGGCGAGCTCAGCGCGACTCCGATCGAGCGGTTTTGACCCGGAATTCATTGCACCGAGTACAACGAATGCATCGAACGCACTCGCATACATAGACGAGATAGCAACCGTCGCGGGTGCGATGGAAGCGACTGACGAATTTTCATATCATCGCTACTCCGGCGTGTCTGAACCCGTGCTTGCGGGAATCGCGGAAAGAGCGGCCCGCTACGGGAAACGGACATCTATGCTTGAGTGGATCGGCGCTGATCAAAACACTCTTCATGAGGATCTGAAGTTAGCAAACGTTTCTGTCTGGGCGCAATATACGCTTGCATATTCTGGGTCCGACGACGGCGGAGCTTACTACAAGATCGATTCGGAAAATTCCGGAGCCCACTTCACCTTGGGTCGTCGGAGTAGGTTCCTGCGTCAATACTTTAAATGCGTAAGGCCGGGAGCGACTCGTATCGGCGCATCGACATTAAATTCAAACCTCGACCCTGTCGCATTTCGCGGCAAGAACGGCACACAAACAGTCGTGATAAACGCTCAATCTCCGGGCACCGCCGTTGTGCGCGGCCTATCTCCCGGCCGCTATTCGGTGACCTACACGACCGACGACGATTCGACCGTTAAAGTTCACGATGCCGAACTTGATTCAACCGGACAAC
>JANMUW010000038.1:0-2914 GCA_031392105.1 Acidobacteriota bacterium
AACAACCAGCCGATCATCGACTTTCTACGATCCTTCGGTGCGAAGAAGGGAGGCGCTACTCACGCGCAGATTGCACTGGCATGGCTAATGGCGCAAAAACCGTGGATCGTTTCGATACCGGGAACAACAAAGATAGATCACCTGCGCGAGAACCTGGGCGCAACGAAAGTCCAACTTAACGCAGCGGACCTTCGCGAGATCGAAACAGAGTTTGAGCGGATCGAGATCTACGGCGGACGCATGGACGCAAAGCAGATGGCGCAGATCGGCTGGGATCAATAATTCTAAGGACGGAGGCGAGGTGAATTGATATGAATACTTTGAGTTTGATCGCAACGATCATAGGCAAGGCGGTTATGGTTTCGCTGCTGCTGTTCGTCACCGTTGCATCTGCGGCGGCCAACAGTGAGAAGGAAGTGCTCGCGGCCCACGAGAGGCGACTGGCGGCAACACTCGCGGCGGACGCTGGAGCGTTGGACTCCATGATGACCGATGATCTGACTTTCATGCACCCCGACGCAACGGTGGAGACGAAGGCGCAGTTCATCGAGGCGGTAAGGACCAAGCGGTATCAATACAGATCGCTCACCGATGAATCGCGGCAGATTAGGGTTCATGACAAGACCGGCATTGTCTCTGGCGTCTCGCGGATCGTTCTGACCGTTGGAGGTCAGGAGATTGAGGTCCGCGTAGCCTTTACGGAGCTGTGGGTAAAAAAAGGCAAGAGCTGGCGAATGGTCCTTTGGCAGGCAACGCAGGTTCCCAACCAAACGACCGTCGAGGCTAAGAGCTGATTATGAAACCTAGTGGGGGGAAGATTTTGATAACGCTGTGGGTGATATTACTCACCATGGGTTCCGTCGGCTGCGGCCATGGGCGCCCGGCCGAAGAGTCAGAAGCGAAGGCGAGCTACGACACGGCTGGCGAAGCAACAACGAAGATGAAGATCACGATCGGCAGAAAAGTTTTCGACGCGACACTATTTGATAATCCGACGGCAGATGCATTCAGAGCGATGCTGCCGTTGACGCTGGAAATGGGAGAGTTCAACGGAAACGAGAAGGACCACAAATTCTCAAAGAGCTTCCCGACCGATGAGTCGAACCCCAAAACGATCAACAGCGGAGATTTGATGATCTGGGGAAAGAACACTCTAGTGTTGTTTTACAAATCGTTCCCGACTTCATACAGCTACACGAAACTCGGAAAGATCGACGATCCTTCCGGCCTGGAAACTGCAGTAGGCAAGGGAGACGTCACGGTTACTTTTGAACTAGACGGGTCGACAAAGGAGATGGAATGAAAGAAATCAAAACAGTGATGGTCTCGCTAGCGGCCCTTCTTACGGTTGTCGCGTGCGGCAGTGATCAAACCGCAAAAAAGGAGAATGCGAAGATGGAAACGAATCAATTGAACCAGGGCATGATCTTTCCGAGAGGCGAGAAGGCACCACCGGTCACGTTCACGGGGACTGTCTACGTCCAGCCGCTCGCTGCAAAGAACGGGAATAACGACTTCTCGGTCGCGAGCGTGACCTTCGAGCCGAGCGCTCGCGCGTTCTGGCATTCCCATCCGGCAGGGCAAACGATTCTCGTGACTGATGGCAAAGGCCTCTATCAAGAAAAAGGCAAAGCGATCCGGCCGCTCAACAAAGGAGATGTCGTCCTATGCGATCCCGACATCGAGCACTGGCACGGAGCTTCGCCCGAAAGCTCGATGACCCATATCGTGATAACGAACTACAAAGGCGATACGCAAGTAAACTGGCTGCAACCGGTCACGGACGAAGAGTATGGGGTTGCGGGTAGGTAAGAAATAAACAGGTCAGGTTTCAAAGCGATCTCATTTTCGCGGTAAGCTTGTGCGGAAAGCTCGGTCGCTGGTTCCGCCACACGCCGTAAACTGCTTTACATTGCGCCGTCTACTAGTCTCGTTGTGATTTCGCTATCTCCCGCATGATGGGCGTTACTTTCCATCCCTTTTCGTCAGGGCGGTGCATAGCGGCCCAATAACTGATTACCCAATCGTGCAAATCCGGATTCGCCGCCAGATGTTCCCGCAGCTTTAATTCGAATGCGGGGTCGGCCTCGCGCTCCCCGTTCAGCCACGCGTCGTAAGATGCCACAATCAGCTGCATCACGACCTGCTTCTCAGGATCTGTGAGGCTACCAGTTTCATAGACATCAAGAAAGTGGTGTACGCGATCAGCGTCCTCATCGATCAGGTCCCAATCTGTGCTTTGCTCAAAACCCTCCTGAAGCCCGAGAAGTTCGGCGACGCGACCAGAAACGACTTGTTCGGAGTAATCCATAATTGTCAGATTACTACGACCCACGATCGAGCTCCTCACCGGAAGCGCACGGTCAAATCGACAGTCCAACCCTGCCTTCCAAAATCTGTACCTCGAGGCGCGGCCGCTCGCCGGGTTTCCATAGCTTGGCAGTTAGCGCGACGCGATAACGTATCGGACCGCCATCCGGACTCGCACTCCGACTGATCGGGCGCGGGATGCACACGAATTCGGTTCGCATCTCGGTGCCGGTTAGGCGCACCTTCGCGTAGCCGTGGCCGCCGAGGTCGACGAACTCGAGATGAGGCCCAAGGTGCGGGTTCGAAAGAGAAAGTGCTCGTTTGAGGTCAAAGCTTTTCGCATATTCGAGACAAGAGCGGACGCCGTGCCGCAAAAGCATGTTGTATGTCCATTCCGGCTTCCCGCCGCCGGGGCGGTCAGCTAGAAAGAGGGCTCGCAAGGGGTGATCTTTGCGTAGGCCATGCTCTAAGGCTTCCATGGCGCCGGGGCTTATCATCGACCCTCCGACGAAACTCAATCCAACGGGCTCGAATTTCCGCGGCGGGAGATGTGCCGCGGCATATCCCGCCCAGAAGGCGTGACGGTCTCCGGACACGATCGCAA
>JANMUW010000292.1:0-1711 GCA_031392105.1 Acidobacteriota bacterium
CTGATCGAGCACTTCTCGACCCAGACCCTCTCGGTCGCCAACGTGCCCGAGGACGAACTTGGCAACGCTTACGAATTCTTGATCAAGAAGTTCGCCGACGACTCCGGTCACACCGCCGCCGAGTTTTACACCAACCGCACCGTTGTACATCTGATGACGCAGTTGCTCGCGCCTCAGGCCGGCGAATCGATTTACGACCCTACCTGCGGCACGGGCGGCATGCTGATTTCGGCGCTGGCCGAGGTCAAGCGCAGCGGTGGCGAATACCGCACGCTCAAGCTCTATGGGCAGGAACGCAATTTGATCACCTCCGGCATCGCCCGGATGAACCTGTTTCTGCATGGCGTCGAGGACTTTCAGATCATTCGGGGCGATACCCTGGCCGACCCGAAGCACATTCAGGGTGACTGCCTACGCAAGTTCGATGTAATCCTGGCCAATCCTCCGTATTCCATCAAGCAATGGGATCGCGAGGCGTGGTCCCAGGACAAATGGGGGCGTAACTTCCTCGGCACCCCGCCGCAAGGCCGAGCCGATTACGCTTTTCAGCAGCACATCCTGGCCAGCCTCAGCGACAAAGGGCGCTGCGCCATTCTCTGGCCGCACGGTGTGCTGTTCCGCAATGAAGAACAGACCATGCGCGCCAAAATGGTCGAGTTGGATTGGGTTGAAGCGGTGATCGGCCTCGGGCCGAACCTGTTCTACAACTCGCCGATGGAATCCTGCATCGTCGTCTGCAACCGGCGCAAACCGGCAGCGCGCAAGGGCAAGGTGATCTTCATCGACGCATTGAGCGAGGTGACGCGGGAGCGGGCGCAGAGCTTTCTCACGCCCAAGCAGCAGCAGCGCATCTTGAAAACGTTCTGTGCCTTTGCCGCCGAGGCAGGTTTCTCGGCCGTGGCAACGCTGGCGCAGATCGCCACCAACAACGTGAGCTTGTCGATCTCGCTGTATGTGAAACGCCCGAACGTTACACTCACGAGCGCTGGCACCGATCAGCCAGCCACTTTGAGCGCGGCATGGGCGCAGTGGCAAACCGATGGCCGAGTGTTCTGGCAGCAAATGGATACTCTGGTGGAAACGCTCGACGGACTTGCAGAGGGAGAAACGAAATGAGCTGGCTTTCTTCGATTGATCCAAAGGAATGGTTGGTGGTGGCTGCCACCATGCTTTCCCCGCTAATTGCTGTCCAGGTTACGAAATGGATTGAGCGGACCCGGCAAGGACGAGATGAACAGGTAAGAATTTTCAAGACTTTGATGGCAACCCGAGCTGCGAATCTCGATCCACGCCATGTCGAGTCTCTTAATGTCATCGACGTCGTTTTCCATGGGGCATCACGGAAGGAGTTAGAAATCCGTCGGCTTTGGAAACAATATTTGGATCATCTGAATGACCGAGCCTATCCAAGAGACGGTTGGGGCGTGAAGCGCGTGGAGTTGTTGGTTGAGCTTCTCCATGCGATGGCAACTTTCCTCGGCTTCGATTTCGACAAGACACACATCAAGAATCAGGCGTATTACCCCGAAGGCTATGGTGATATGGAGGATGACCACACTGTAAATCGCAAGGCACTACGCGAGATTTTGACCGGCAAGCGACCGCTGCTGATGTGGGTAGCAAACCTCCCTACGCAGCCACAATCGGTTGTGGATCAGTCCGAAGGAAAGCATGACTGAGTTTAATATACCGGGCTGGCGCAAGGTGAAAT
>JANMUW010000045.1:0-21505 GCA_031392105.1 Acidobacteriota bacterium
GGCAAGAAAATGATGGGCGGCCTTGCCGGCGGTTTGGGCGGAATGCTCGGCGGCGGCGGAATGCCCGGACTAGGTGGAATGTTGGGAAGCGGCTCTGAAAACGGCGGGGACGAATCAAACGGTTCGACAGCCAGGAGCTTAAAGAAAAAGAAGAGGCACAAGAAAAAAAGGTGAACGGTGAGTGGTGGGTGGTGAGTGAGTTTCTTTTACTCACCACTCACCGTTCATAATTAAAAATATGTTAGCAATCAGCTTGATGAGAATAGGCGCGAAGGGCAAACCCTTTTACCGCCTTGTTGTGAAAGAAAAACGTTCGAAGCGCGATGGTAAGTACCTTGAAAACCTCGGAACCTACAACCCGATGGTTGATCCGGCTGCGGTAGATCTGAAGCATGACCGGATCCAGTACTGGATCGGTGTCGGTGCTAAGCCTACCGAGACCGTTGCGAGTTTGATCAAGAATAATCCGGCGACGACTGCCGAAGCACAGGCAGTCTAGGAAGTCTAGAGAGTCTAGAGAGTCTAGAGAGTCTAGCGAGTCTGTCGAGTGAATGATGCTCGAAAGACTCGCAGGACTCGCCAGACTCGCAGGACTCGCAGGACTCGCCAGACTCGAAAGACTCGATAGACTCGATAGACTCACGAGACTAATGAAAGAAGCAGTCGAAAAAATCGTTAAGGCCCTCGTCGGCAACAGTGAAGCGGTGGAGATCACCGAGCGCTCTGACGGCAAGGTCGTGAAGTTCGGTGTGCGCGTGGCACCCGACGATTTCGGCCGTCTTATCGGCCGCGAAGGCAGGACGATCAAAGCGATTCGCAGCATTCTTTACTTCGGCGGGTTAAAGCACGGAAAGCGCTTCCATCTCGATCTGATCGAAGACTAGAGTTCGACTATTCGCAATGGAAGAACTCGTCGCAATCGCGAAGATCGTAAAACCTCGCGGACTTCGAGGTGAGGTCGTCGCAGGGGTTCTAACGGATTTTCCGGAGAGATTTGACCGCCTCGAAAATGTAACCGCTGTTTTTGCGGACGGGAAGCGGTCCGATTTGAAAATTGAAGACTTCTTTTTCCAGAAAGATCGTATCGTCCTCCGTTTTGAGGGATTCAATTCGATCGAGGAAGCAGAAACGCTGAGAGACGTCGAGATATGCGTGCCTGAGTCATCGGCCGCCGAACTCGCCGAAGATGAGTTCTTTGATTGGCAGCTTACGGGTTGCGACGTTGAAACGATCGAGGGTGAAAGGATCGGGACCGTCCGCGAAGTCATGCGTACGGGTGGAACGGAGATCCTAGTCGTGGAGGATGGAGAACGCGAATTTCTGATCCCGTTCGCTCAAGCGATCTGCCCGGAAGTGGATATAGAAGCGAAGAAGATCCGGGTTGATCCACCGGATGGACTTCTCGAATTTTAGATTTTGGATTTCGGATTTTGGATTGAAAGATCGAAAATCGAAGATCGCAGATCCAAAATGAGAATAGATGTACTGACCATATTTCCCGAGTTTTTTGCTCAGGTCTTTGATTTTGGAATAATACGCCGGGCAAAGCTGGCGGGTATCGTCGAGATCGGTGTCCATGACATCCGTGAGTTCGCGACCGACAAGCATAAGATGGTCGATGACCGTCCGTTCGGCGGCGGCGACGGGATGGTTCTAAAACCCGAGCCTATATTCGCCGCGATTGAAAAATTACTCAGGACCTCGGACCCACGCGAATATGCTCCGGGAACCTCGGTCGTTCTACTTACTCCGCAAGGCTCGCCGTTGAAGCAGGCGATGGCTAAAGGGATAGCAGATGATGCGAAACATCTCGTTTTGATCTGCGGCCGGTACGAGGGAGTTGACGAACGCGTAACGGAAACGCTCGTCACGAATGAGATATCGATAGGCGACTACGTGCTCTCAGGCGGAGAACCGGCGGCGGTGGTTTTGGTTGACAGTATTGTGCGGTTGCTGCCGAACGCTTTGGGCAGTGAGACATCGGCGGAGAATGATTCGTTCTCGGATGGTTTGCTTGATTATCCGCATTACACTCGTCCGGCGGAGTTTCGCGGGATGAAAGTTCCGGAAGTGCTTTTGAACGGCAATCATGCCGAGATCGAAAACTGGCGTCGTCAAAAGGCCCGGGAAAAGACAGAATTGATAAGAAAGGATCTATTGGAAGGAGAAAATGGTGATATGTGAATACCGTGAACGGTATTGACCTCTGGCCGAAATTATTATGAATCGTTTAGACAATGTTGAGAAGACACAGTTAAGAGAAAATATCCCGGCGTTTCAGTCCGGCGATACGGTTAAGGTTCACGTCCGTATCCAGGAAGGCAATAAAGAACGCCTCCAGGTTTTCGAAGGTGTCGTGATCGCTCGTAAACATGGCGGAGCCCGCGAGAGTATCACGGTACGCAAGGTTAGCTTCGGCGTCGGCGTCGAGCGTATTTTCCCGCTCCACGCGACCGTTATCGATCACATCGATGTCGTCCGTCGTGGAAAGGTGCGACGTGCGAAGCTTTATTACTTGCGTGACCTTCGCGGCAAGGCTGCACGCATCAAGGAAAAAGACACCCGCAACAAAACGGCACACGCCTCGAAATAACCAGCGGAGGTCAGGCAATGCGAGACGCGGAACGGAGCGAACCTATCATGGATACGGAATCGCCCGCCCGCGTCTCTTTGTTTTCAGATCTCGAGATAACCGAGTGCGGTCTCGTTTTTGAAGAGCAAGCTTGGGGAAGTGGGTTTATGTTCGTGGCCGGCGTCGATGAGGTTGGTCGCGGTTGCCTGGCCGGACCGGTGATCGCCGGTGCGTGCATTCTGGATCCCGCTAAAGGCCTTCCGAAGGGACTGAATGACTCTAAGCAGGTCGCTGCGACCCAACGAGTAGAGATCGCTGCAGAGCTCAAAGAGAGTTGCATAGCGTATGCGATCGGGTCCGTTTCTGCCGATGACATTGATCGGATAAATATCCTGGAAGCGACGAAGCTTGCAATGCGACTTGCTCTCGCCGACCTCAAACCCGCGGCTGATTTCCTTCTGATCGACGCGCTGACGCTAAAGGGCGTTCCGACCTCTCAAAAAGCCATCATCAAGGGCGACTCGATTTCCGCCTCGATCGCAGCTGCCTCAATTCTTGCAAAAACCTACCGTGACGATCTGATGCGATCCTACGAAGCTGAATATCCGGAGTACGGCTTCGCCGAACACGTGGGCTACGGTACGAAGCGGCATCTTGATTCACTACGTGTCCACGGACCATGTCCGCTACATCGAAAATCCTTTCGCGGCGTCCTGCAAAAAGTAGAAATTTCCCTTGCCATTGGTGACGAAAGGGTATAGATATCTAGTCGCTGATCCTCATCGAGACTTGTTCTACCCGCTTACGCAAAACATATAGAGCCTAAGCGTCTTATTCACGCGGTACACAAAGGGTAAATAAAAGGGCGTTATTTCTGCACGATGCTTTCGTGAATGCCCACAAGTACTAAAGCTTCTAGCGGGTAGCTGTTAGTCAGCAACCGCATTCGGCCATTTGGCTCGTATTGTTCGCAAGTTGGTCCGCATTCGATTAAACAACGATAACTTTTCAGACTTAGGAGATTCCCAATATGAACACTTTGAAATCGACACTCAAGATTATTACTTTCTTTGTTTTCGTCTTTGCCTTCACTTCGATCGCTCAGGCCCAAGCGACACGCACATGGGTATCAGGAGTGGGTGATGACGTTAATCCCTGCAGCCGCACAGCTCCATGTAAGACATTTGCCGGTGCAATATCGAAAACGGCTACAAACGGCGAGATCAACTGTCTTGATCCGGCCGGCTACGGTGCGGTCACGGTGACAAAATCGATCACGATCGACTGCGAAGACACACAGGGCTCGATCCTGTCGGCCGGCACAAACGGCGTAATCGTTAATATCACGGCAGCGACCGACACCAAGAAGGCGTTTAAGCTTCGCGGAGTTAGTATTAATGGAGCTGGAACCGGTATTAACGGCATGAGAATTCTTGCTGCCAACCAGGTAGTTTTGGACCAGGTTGTGATCACAGGCGTTACGCAGCATGGCGTCTCGATCGAGACAACCTCCGGTTCGCCTAAGGTCTTCGTTCAGAGCTCGTACATCAATAACGTGACCGGCAACGGCATCAACAGCTTTATCACTGGCGGTGGAGTTGCACTTACCGTCGGCGACAGCCAGGTTGCCGGTGCGGCAAGCGCTATCAGCCTCAGCAATAACACGTCGGCTACTGTTACCGACTCTATTCTCACAGGGAATACGACCGGGATCGTAGCGTCGAATGCTTCGGCTTCGTTGATCCGTTGCACGATCGCGAATAATACGACGGGCGTGAGTGCTCTTGGTGGAGGAACCGTTCGCTTGGCAAGCAGCCTGGTGACGAGCAACGGCACGGGCTTGAGCCTAGGTGGTGGATCTATCGTCTCGCACGTCAGTAACGTCTTCCAAGGAAACACGACTGACGGTGCCCCGAGCTCGACTCAAGCTCTTCAGTAACTAAAATCCCTGGCCGACTTTTAAGCCCGGCTCGGTTAATACCGAGCCGGGCCTTTTTGCGCTCCGACGTCGCGGAAAATTACCACCCCGCTGCAACTCTCCGATTTGTTCGTTAATCTAATCACGCGAAACTGGAGAAAAATATGACTGAAGTTGAAGCCCGTTCAGAGGAAACCCGCGTCCTTCGTCCGAATACGTTCGAAACGATTGTCTACGGCGGACTCGCCATCGGCATACTGGATTTTCTGGACGCGACGCTTTTCTTCGGACTCTATAGCGGTGCGCCGTTTCAGAGAATTTGGCAGGGCGTCTCTGCGGGACTACTTGGCAGCGAAGCTGCTCGAGGAGGCGGATGGAATACCGCGGCGATTGGAATCCTGCTGCATTTCGTCGTCGCGTTCTGCGTCGCGGCTGTTTATTATCTCGCCGCTCGAAACATAAGTTTCCTGATACGACACCCTGTTGTCTCCGGGCTGATCTTCGGTGTACTCGCGCATCTCGTGATGAAGTACGTCGTTATCCCGCTTTCAGCTATCGGAACTGTCGCGCCATACAATCTACCCAATTTTTTGCATTCGGTGATCGGTCACGCATTGGTTGTCGGCTTGCCAGTGGCGTTGATCGCGGCCTGGTCGGCAAAAAGAAATCAACGTATCGAGGGTCTCGCCTAAAACTGGAACCATTCAGTCGGCTCCTTGTGATTTGAAAGCGTGATCTTTGTTTGAGATTGAAACAGCGGGGCACGCATTCGGAGCGCGGTCTCAGCCGTAAGCCGGGCAAGGTGCGGCTCGTTGGCTCGTTGAGACAGATGGGCAAGTACGATCTGGGCAGCACCACCGTCAAAGTCTTTCGTTAACCAGTCGGCAAGGTCCTCGTTCGAGAGGTGGCCATGACGGGATGCGATGCGCTGTTTCAGATCCCACGTATACATCGGACATGTTCGCAGCATGTCGCGGCTGTGGTTCGATTCGATAACGATCGCATCACAGCCGTCGAGTTTTTCTTTCATTAGGTCCGTGAAGCATCCGAAGTCCGTCAGTGTCGCGATCCTTACACCCCGGTTCGTGGCGACAAATCCAAAGTTGTCGACCGCATCGTGAGGAACGCTAAAGGGCTCAAAGTCGATATCGCCTATTCTGAATTCCCGGCTGGACTCAATCTCGACCGTTCGTTCCTTAAGAGCAATGCGGCGTTTTGAAGATTCGCTATCGCCGTTCACACCGCCGGCCCGCGTCCAGTAATATGCCTCTTGAGTTTCTCCCGAAACGTAAACAGGACAACGCACGGCGCGAAGCAGCACGCGTAATCCTCCGATGTGGTCGCTATGCTCATGGGTAATAACTATCGCGTCAAGATCGTCGCAAGCCACTCCGACAATCTCAAGACGCCGAAGGATTTCGCGGGCGCTTAGACCGGCGTCGATGAGGACGTTTGTAGTCTCGGTGGAAATGAGGACGGCGTTACCTGTCGAGCCGCTGCCGAGTACGGTAAATTTCATACGTCTGTTTTTTGGTACCTCGACCGAAGCGCCTTTGCCATGACCCTTGATGAGATCGAGTTCGGTACGAGAGTTCCGGCGATCGAGCCGATGAAGTTTGCCCACCCCGAAACGACCTTCGCCTTGTTGCCGCGTATTGCCTTCATCGCAGTTTCGACAACATCCTCGACCGTCTGTTGCCCTTTGACCTGGATCGGCCGTTCGATGTTTGATGCAGCAAAAAAATTCGTCTTTGTTGAGCCGGGACACAAGGCGAGGATCTTTATCCCGAACGGACGGTTCTCTTCGGCGATAGCTTCTGAGAAAGAAGAGACGAATGCTTTGCTCGCAGCATAGGTCGCGATGAACGGGATCGGCTGAAATCCTGCGGCCGACGAAACGTTGATTATCGTTCCCCGCTTTCTCTCCCGCATCTTTTGAAGATATCTGTGCGTCAGAGCGACAAGAGCTGAAATATTAAGGTCGATGATCTCCAACTCTCTTTCAAGATCGAGCTCCGCAAAATCCCCGGAAGATCCGAAACCGGCATTATTGATCAGCCAATCAATCTCGAGGCCGTTCTTCTCGGTTTCGCCGAAGAGTTGAACATCCGCCTCGTACTCAAGAAGATCGATCGCAAAAAACTTGCACGTGATCTGATGTTCGGCCGCGAGCTCATCCGACAGCACCTTAAGCTTGTCTTCGGAGCGCGCAACTAACACGAGATTGTGTTTCTCCGCCGCGAGCCTTTTGGCAAATGCTTCTCCGATGCCGCTAGACGCGCCGGTGATGAGCGTGTATTTCATAATTCTTCTGCGGCCGCGGTCGGATACAGGGAGTAGTAGATCGAAGAGACGGCACCGATGACTATGACGATGGTACCAAGTGCGCGGATAATTCCGGCGATGATCTTGGTGGACCCAATGAGTCCCGTTCGGGTCAGGAGATAATTCCAATCATGAAAGCTACCTTCGCTGCCGGTAAATCCGCTTGTCAATACGAGCTGCATCACGACGGCGTCGGCCGCATATATCCAGACGTTAAGGATACTCTGTCCGACCCAGAATATAACGATCGCAGCCGAGTAGTATTGCAGCCTCCAGATAAAGTAGCCAACAAACACAGCGGGAAAGAGAACCTGGAAAAGAGATCCACCGGCGATGCCCATGAACTCGCCAAATAACCGAAAAATGAGATGACCGGTTTCGTGGATCGGCAAATCGACAAGATCCAGAAAGCTACCCTGCATTGGAGCGTAAGCGATCCAGAGAAAGTAGATCGTCAATACGACGGCGAAAATGAGCTTCGGAAAATTCGGCTGCATGTCTCGTTACCGAGGAGAGAAAATATTACCGGTGTCCTTCAAACAAACTCGTCTTTTGAGATCGCGTAAAATGCGCACTCTTCACCGTAATGGAATTCGGTCTTCTCGTACTTCATTCCGAGCTTCTCCATGATGCGCCGCGATGCCCAATTCCCGGTATGAGCTACCGCGACGATGCGATCGAGACCGGCATTTTGGAATCCATGATCCAGCCACGCTCTAGCCGCTTCGGTACCGATCCCCTTGCCCCAAAGATCCTTTATCAGGCTGTACCCGACTTCGATCTCATCGGTTCCGTCGAGGGGCTGAAGGCCCGCCGAACCGATCATTTTCCCGGTCGGTCTCCAGATCATCGCACACATTCCGAAACCATGTGATTCGTAGCACGACATGTAAAATCTTATTCTCTTCGCCAGAGCTTCGGGGTTCTGCAGCTTTGTGCCGCCGAGATATTTATTCACGTCCGGATCCGATCGCTGCTCGATCAGCAAAGGGAGATCGTCCAGGGTAAATTTACGGAAGGTCAAACGTTCGGATTCGGTCATAATGCGCGGGCCCAAAAATGTCATAAGATGGGCGAGCCTGGTGTTTATATTATGTAATGAACAAATGAGCGACTCCTAAGATTATCGCCGAGTTTTAGTTTGAGGACAAAACACATGAAACGCACAGTTAATACGCGTCGTGATTTTTTGAAGCAGGTGTCGATCGCGCTTGCCATCCCGCTAGCGTTCGGCTGCCGGACCGACAGCTCGGCCCAGGTCTCGAACGACCGATTACTGGAAAAGATAAAAGCAAACGCGAACACAGACCCGCGTGATGACTATTGGGGTGCCCGCAACGCGCCCGCGGATGTGAGCTGGAGCACCAGGCTATCGACCGACGCCGACAAGAGCGAGCGGATCCTGATCACCGGAACGGTCTACAAACCGGACGGAAAGACGGCTGCGGCGAACACGCTGATCTATCTTTACCATACCGACGTCTACGGGATATACGGCCGCAATGGCGAGCACCGCCATGGTCGTTATCGCGGATGGATGCTGACCGACGAACGCGGCCGCTACGAATTCGAGTCAATTCTACCGGCGTCATATCCGAACTCGACGATCGCCAAACACATTCACATGACTTTGACGACGGCGGATAAGAAAGAAGAGTGGGTGGATTCGATACTTTTCGACGGCGACCGTTTTCTGACTTCACGAGACCGCGAGATACATCGCGGAGGATTCGATCCGGTATTGAAGCTGGTGAAGGGAAGCGATGGTGTCGCCCGTGGCGTGCGGGATATTCGCTTATGGGTATAAGCGGACGATATTCCATCCGCCATCCTTAAGCTCGTAACAAATGCGGTCGTGCAAGCGGCTCCGACGGCCTTGCCAGAATTCGAATCGCGACGGAACGATCCGAAACCCGCCCCAGAATTCGGGGCACGGAATCTCGCCGTCGTCGAATCGTTTCTTTACAGTCTCAAATTCCTCTTCCAGCGTCGATCGACCCGCCAGCTCGGTGCTCTGCTTCGAGACCCACGCACCTAATTTGCTTGCTGCAGGCCTCGACGCAAAATAGCTTTCTGACTCCTCCCGCGAAGTCCTTTCCGCAACGCCGCGGACATGTACCTGACGTTCCAGCTCCGGCCAAAAGAATGTCATTGCAACGCGACGCTCGTGCTCAATGTCACGTGCCTTCTTGCTTGTATAGTTTGTGAAAAATACGAGGCCGTGCTCGTCGAAACCTTTCAACAAGACGACGCGTGACGACGGAACTCCTTCGATCCCGACCGTCGAAAGCACGAATGCACTCGGCTCGGATGGCTGGGAAGCGAGGTACTCGTCGAACCAGTTCGCAAACTGCACGAACGGATCAGCTGCGACCGCACCCTCTGACAGCTCTTGCAGAGAATAATCGCGTCTCAGATCGGCGAGGTTCTTCTCCATTGGTATTTAGATCAGGTGGACGAAAAGGCCGTCCTTTAATTTCGGCTCGAACCAAGTCGATTTTGGCGGCATGATTTCGCCCATGTCCGACACAGCAAAGAGGTCGTCCATAGTAGTCGGAAACAGTGAGAATGCGACACGTCCGGATCCGTTGTCTACCTGACGCTCGAGTTCTTCTACACCTCGGATACCACCGACAAACTCGATCCTCTCGTTCGTCGTCGGGTCGGTGATTCCGAGAATCGGCCCGAGGATGTAGTTCTGAAGGATGCTCACGTCAAGCCTTTCGATCGGATCCGGCTCACGAACATAATCCACCGCAAACCTCAGCGTCCGCCATCTTCCGTCCATGTACATGCAGATCTCGCCGTGGTTTTCGGGAAAGCGTTTTCCATCTTCGGTGACGACGAAATTTTCTTGTATAAGCGCTAAGAAGTCACTCGCCTCCAGGCCGTTGAGATCATGGACGACGCGATTATATGCGAGGATCTTGAGGTCCTCAGCGGGAAAGACGCCGGCGAGAACGAAGTTATATTCCTCTTCTCCGGTGTGTGACGGGTTAGCTTCGCGAAGCTGCTTTCGCGACAGGCTCGCGCTTTCCAGACGGTGATGCCCGTCGGCGACATAAAGCGCTGGAACTTCGGCAAATGCATCGCTCAGATCTTTTGTACCTGACATTTTCCAGACAGTCTGCTGGACCGAGCCTTCGCACGGAAAATCGTAAAGCGGCGGACCACTTGTAACTTCCTGGATCAACTTCTCAATTCGCTCGGTCTCGCGAAACGCAATGAGGATCAAGCCTGTCTGCGCGCGCACGGCGAGCATGTGGTTCGTCCGATCTTCAACCTTATCCGGCCGGGTCTTTTCGTGCTTCTTGATAATGCCCGCTTCGTAATCGTCGATCGCGAGGCATCCGACGATCCCGGTCTGCGCGTGACCGTTGCTCGATAACCGGTAAACATAGAACGCAGGTTCCTTGTCCGAGATAAAAACATCGCGATCCAGAAACTGCTGAAGGTTCGCTTTCGCTCGATCCAAGACCTGAACGTTCGCCGGCGCGGTGTTGCCATTAAATTCCGCTTCGGCCCGCGTCACGCGCAAAAAACTCTCGGGGTTGTCTTCGATAAAGTCGCGTACCTCGCGCTCCTTTACGACGTCGTACGGAACGCACGACACCTGTTTCGCTTTTTCTACTACGGGCCGAACAGCCCGGAAAGGTCGAATTATCGACAACTGAGTACTCCTGAATTTATCCGAACCTGGTGAACGGCGAGCTCTTTGAAATGAATCATAACGAGGGCTGCTTGCCCTGATTGATAAAGTCGTCCATCTGCTGATTATTTTGCTCGATGTCCTGCCTCAGCCGTTCCGCATATCCTTTCTTGTCTATCTTCCATTCGTCGTCTTCACGAACAAAGGGCACGGTTTCCCATGTGCCGAACGAGTTTTTTACTTCAATCGTCGCCCTTTCACCTTCGATCGCTTGATTGCGAAATTCGACCGTTTTTTGTCCTTCGGTGAATAAAGTTTCGCGTCTTACTATATCGTCGAGCGTCAGATTCTGAGCCTTTGCTTCCTGCTCATGCATCTTTATGCTCTCCGAAGACAGCAACAGTTTCATGTTGGTCGTATCTTTTTTCTTTACCGCGTTCACGTAGGCTTTGAACGACTCGACCGGTGTGTCCGGTTTCGACTCGCTCGCACATGAAGCGACGAATAGGGCGATCGAAATATAGAAGATAAAAAACAGGAAACGCATGATTTGAATCCTTGCAACTTGCCTCAGCAACGCGTTAAAAGAGAAAGTATATCCTAATGAAAGGAGCGTGAGAAACGAGTGGAACGCAAAAAAATGACGGCTGATGACGTTGAAAGCAGGGCAGCTTCGACCAGCGACTGGCGGTTAGACGACGAGACTCTATTCAAGCGATTTGAGTTCTCAAACTTCGCGGAAAGTCTGGCTTTTGTTAACAGGATCGGAGAGCTCGCGGAAGCGGCGGATCACCACCCGGACATTACGTTCGGCTGGGGATATGCGGAGGTTAGAACGACGACGCACGATCGAGGCGGTGTCACGGACGTGGATTTTGATCTTGTCGATAAGATCGACGGGATAGCTTGACGGAGATAACTTTCTTAGCTTTCATGAATTGCCTCCGTCTTTAGACGGAGGTGAAGGTGAAAAAATGATTCGGCTTTAGCCAAATAAGTCCTCGCATCTAACCAAGAGATTCGGCTAAAGCCTTCGAGTCTCGCCGACACTCTATCCTCCGTCTAAAGACGGAGGCAACTCATAAAGTTTCTTTCTTTCTTATTCCGAGTTTTCGATGTATTTCGTGATTGCCTTGCAGGGCAAGAACCACCGAACACACGGAAGGCACGGAAAGAAAGCGGAACAAGGATCAGCCCTTTTCAAAGTGCACCATCACTAACCCGACCCATTCTTCTCTGCCTAATTTACTTCCGCGCACGGGATCGGAAGATCCTTCTGGAGCTTTATCTCCGCTTCGCCGAATTTTGACAACATGAAGTCGTAGTTCTCTGTTACGTCGGCCACTCCGTAAAAACACTGGTCTGCCTGGCGATATGTAAAAGTTGCAAATACTCTCCGGCTCTTCGACATCGATAACCCGAACGAGCCGAACTCCTGCCAATCATCACCGGAGAAATAGATCTTCTCAGCTTTAATATTCTCCGTGGCGAGTTTCTCCGTAAGCCTGAGCCTCAAATTCTCATTAAAAAACGTTCCGGCGATAGGCATTTTTGCGAGGTCCGCGGATCCCCGCAAAATTATCGAAACATATTCCGAATCCATTTTCTTGTACTTCGCAGCGCCACCCGGGAACTCGAGAGTCACGGGCACGTTCGCAAGGTTCGAAGTTAACGGGCGGGGCATCGCTATCGTATTTGTCAGTCGGAACTCATTGTTCCAGACGCCAGGCTTAGCAGCCCCGGAAGTTATCAGGAACACAGGGATAGATTTGTTTCTGCCGAAGATTCCAGGAGCAAGGCTTATCTTTAGCTCCGTCGCAGGCAAATCCTCTTTACTGAATTGGATCGAGTACTGGCTTTGGGCCGTTATGTCGCCGCTGGGCCCGATCTCAGCAAACAACGTGTACCGCAGCTTTTCCGGATCGTCGGGATGCCGCGTCGTGAGAACGTAATCTCCAAGCTTGCTCTTGAACTTTACGTACATCCAGAGCGGTTCACCGTCAACGATCTTTTTAGCCTCGGCCAGCTTTGCTTCGGCAAACGTCTTGTGATCGATCTTGCTCAAAACGACCTGGACATCAACGTTCATTACCGCAGGCTTAGGGACGGGCAAATTTGCGGACTCCTCGAGACGCCGGTCGTGGTCGCGATCCTCCGATGTTTTTATGGACTGTTCGACCCTTCTCTTATAACGCTCCCGTTGCGGAAAGTCCTGGGAAAGGACATCGATCGAAGCTGCAAGCAATAGGCCGATAATAAGTACGCTCTTCAAATTAAATCTCATTGATAACTCCGGATCTTGGATGCAGTAATTATAGCCTCTCATGTCCGGGATTTTAAATGATAGCGGTTAATGCCGTCCGCCGAGCGCGGAGCCGAACCACTGCTTCTTTGCTTGTGAAATACAATTTCGCTAAAATCGTTGATTCAGTTTAGCCGCAGATTTTTAAGATTATGTCCAATGTACCTATCACAGTTGCGCATGGAGATGGCATCGGTCCGGAGATCATGGATGCGACACTCCATATTTTGAAAGAGGCCGGAGCCAGGATCGATATCGAGACTATCGAGATCGGCGAAAAAGTTTACCTCGCCGGAAACACGGCGGGCATTGCTCCCGAATCGTGGGACTCGCTCCGTCGAACGAAGGTGTTCCTTAAAGCGCCGATCACTACCCCGCAAGGCGGCGGATTCTCTTCGCTCAACGTCGCTGTCCGAAAAACGCTTGGCCTCTACGCCAACATCCGTCCCTGCGTTTCATATCACCCGTTCGTTGATACGAAACACCCGATCATGGATGTCGTTATCGTCCGCGAGAACGAAGAGGACACGTATGCCGGGATCGAATACCGCCAGACCGACCAGGTCGAAGAATGCCTGAAGCTGATCTCGCGTCCCGGATCGGAAAAGATCGTCCGCTACGCTTTCGAGTACGCGAAGAAATTTAATCGCAAGAAGGTGACCTGCTTCATCAAGGACAACATCATGAAGCGCACCGATGGTTTGTTTCACCGCGTGTTTGATGAGATCGCACCGGAGTATCCCGGCATCGAGGCAGATCATTGGATCGTCGATATTGGCTCCGCGAAATTGGCCGACACGCCTGAGAATTTCGATGTCATCGTGATGCCCAATCTTTACGGCGACGTCCTTTCGGATGTTGCGGCGCAGATCGCGGGATCGGTCGGCCTTGCGGGATCTTCGAATATCGGTGAAAAGGTTGCGATGTTCGAGGCGATCCACGGCTCGGCTCCGCGTCGTGCGGGACAGAACCTGGCGAATCCGTCGGGCCTGTTCCTCGGCTCGATCCTGATGCTCGTCCACATCAATCAGCCGGATGTCGCGAGTGCGGCGCACAACGCCTGGCTCAAGACGATCGAAGATGGCGTACACACGTACGACATGTACAAAGAAGGCGTCTCAAGCGAGAAAGTCGGTACTCGTGAATTTGCCGAGGCGGTTGTCGCTCGACTCGGACAGAAACCGGAGAAGCTGAAGCCGGTCGCGTATGTCGCGAACGTGGTTGACGAGAATCCGAAGCCGATCTTCTCAACACCTGTTCGCCAGAAGAAAGATCTCGTCGGTGTCGACGTATTTCTTGACTGGTGGAAGGGAAGCTTTTACGGTGTCGCCGACGAGATCGGCGGGCTTGTCGAAAAAGTAAGCGGCGACGGCTTGAAGCTGCTTAACATCGCCAACCGCGGCGTGAAAGTTTATCCGGGCGGACAGCCCGACACGTTCACTGTCGATCACTGGCGGTGTCGTTTTATCTCGGACACAGGCGAAGTTTCGGCAGTTTCACCGGCGCAGATAATTTCTCTCCTGCAGCGTTTGAACGAAGCCGGACTCGATGTGATCAAGACCGAGAACCTTTATAACTTTGACGGCGAGAAGGGATATTCGGCGTAGAATCAATGCTCCACTTCTTACAAAGGTGGGGAGCCGCGGTCGCTGCGGCGGGGTGGTTCTCTCACACGCCTTCTGAACATCGTCGAAAAAAGGACCATGCGCATTCTCTCAATAAGATTATTTACGATCGCTGCCTCGATAACCTTCGCGGCAGTGATCTCTTTCGCCCAAACAAAGCCTGCACCGAGAGAAATCTTCCGTGACTCGGACGGCAATCTCGTTTCGAACAACGAATTCGTCGATATCCGAATGGCGAACTTCAATTATCCCGACGCGACAATAATCAATTACCTCCCCGATGGAACCAAGGAGTTTCGTCTTCAGAAAGTCGCGCAGGAAGGCATGGTGGCTCCGGCCGTCACGGTTCGCACGCTCGACGGCGAATCAATCGCGCTCGCGGATCTTAAAGGAAAGGTGGTTGTCCTCAACTTCTGGTTTATCGGGTGTGCGGTTTGCCGGGCGTTGAAGCCGCAGCTGAATGAATTCAAGAAGCGCTTTGCCGGCAGCGACGAAATTGTCTTCCTCGCTATGACCGAGGATCCGGAACGAGCTGTAGAAGAATTTTTGAAAAAAGAACCGTCTGATTATTTGAACGCGGCGAACGCGAAAGCGTCGATGTCACAATTTTCGTTCAGAGGATTTCCGAAAAACATCGTCATCGATAAACAAGGTAGGATCGTTTACTGGCGGAGCACGATCAAAGCGTGGGACAAGTTCGAATCGGTCGTCCGTGCCGAGCTCGCAAAGAATTGAGATCGGATCGGGGGGAACGCTAATCCAAAATCCAAAATCTAAAATCCAAAATCCACTTGTCTCCATCATCATGGGCAGCAAATCCGACTGGCCGACGATGAAGCACGCCGCGGATGTGCTCGACGATTTTAAGGTCCCGTACGAAACAAAAATAGTTTCCGCCCACCGAACTCCCGACCTGCTTTTCGAATTCGCAAAATCAGCCGAGTCGCGCGGCATCGAGGTTATCATCGCCGGCGCCGGCGGTGCGGCGCATCTGCCAGGAATGTGCGCGTCGCAGACCGTTCTGCCGGTCCTCGGTGTCCCGGTGGAAAGCAAAGCATTGAAGGGATTAGACTCACTTCTCTCGATAGCGCAGATGCCCGCCGGCGTTCCTGTAGGTACGCTCGCGATCGGCGAAGCAGGGGCGAAGAATGCGGCTCTCCTTGCAATATCGATACTCTCAAATTCCCGCCCTGAGCTTCGGAAAAAGCTTCATACGTTCCGCTCAAAACAAACCAAATCAGTTCTAAAGGACGGAAGTCCGAGTAGTCGCCGATGATGAGATCAATCCCGATCATTCTTGTCTGGATGTTCCTGCTTGCTTTCAACACGATCGCGCAGGTTAGGGATTATTCAGATCGAGGGCCCGATTTCCGTCTGCTTAAAGACATTAGACTTAGTGTATCGAAACTCGCCTACTCAGGTACGCAACAGGTCTCTGTCGAAGGTCGGATCCTAACCGCGGAAAAGTATAAGATCGTCACGAAAGACATGGTGCCATTTGAAGACGGGGTTACTCCCTATAACAACGTCATCAAGGATATGGACATGCATTATGAACTTCTGATCGCGGAGGACGTTCAAAATCTCGTTCACAACAATTTGATCGCCGTCTTGAATGAGATCTGCATCCTGCCAGAGGCACGACGAGATTTTTCGCAAGTCGGGCTGGTTGGCGAACTCGGCCGCTATCTGATGTTTTCGGGTCCCGTCTCGATACCAAACTACGTTTGGTTCGACGGACGGATTGTAATTGTCCGGTTTGTTCGATTAGGCGAGAAGCGACGCGACCGCCCGCCGACAACTGAGAGCTTCTGGAAAGAAAAGATCAGGTTTTATCCGGCGGGACAAAAGCTCCTGCTTGCGAAGCCGCCTAAGTCGTTCGCCCAGGATTTTCTTCGACGGCAGTCGGCCGGCGAGTTTGTTCGGCCTAAGACCTGATCGTTTCTTGATTATTGCGGCAGGTAAACACAGGGCCAAAGTTGTCGCGGACTTATAAGTCTTGACAGAATTGGGCTCAAAAAGCTTCAATCTCAATAGGGTTCCCGCTACCCCGATCCCCGCTTCCTGAGTCACCCCCCTATGAACTCGATCAAATGCAAAAATTGTGGCCTGAGTAATTTTTCCGCCGAGGTTGAATGCCGTCGGTGCGGATATTCGTTTGTAACGGCGGCGAAAACAAAAAGTCAGAAGACTCCAACCAGATTCTCTCTTTCATCGCTGCTCATGCTCGCGCTGCTGGCCGGCGTGGTCTATTATTTTTATGCCGGCACGCAGGCCTCAGTCGACAAGGTCAACGCCAACGATGCCAAACGCGCTGCATCACAGCCCGCGGAACGGCCGGTCGCCCCCGGATTATCGAGAAGCGAATACGACAAGCGAAAGACGCAGACGTACGCCGATGCCGTTCGAGGCAGCCAGTCGCTCAACGATCACAACAAACACATCCAACAAACCGAAAAAGCAATGCAGCAGATCTCGAACGGAAAATAAAACCGGGCTTGGTCTGTTCGTGCTCGTTCGTGTGCATTGTATTTTAGAAATGTCACGCTTTTTTGTGGGATTTCGTGTGGGTTCGTGGTTTCAGTCCGCCGCGGATATCTGTAACCACTAACTCACACGAAAAAAACAGAACACGAAATAAGAACGACCGCGTCGCTGACGTGACTGCGTTTGCTTGAATGTTGATCAGCGGCCGAAACACCTCTGGATTCCGAGCCTTCTTCTCCGTGTTTTCGGTGTGTTCCGTGGTCAAATGGTTCGCGACCGTTTCTAACCACAGAACACACGGAACGCACGGAAAGAAAAGAACACGGAAGCCTCCAGTTATGACTGCGTGCGCTTGTTTGTTTGTAATGTCGGGCTCGTTCGTGTGATTCGTGGTTCGGTTTTCATAAGCAAACCACGAATCACGCGAACCTCCACGAAAAGAACGCGAAACAAGAAAAGCTGCTTCGTGGTTAAGTATTAAAGAGATCGAACCAAACTCGCGCAGTTTCTTCCGCTCATCGAAGTGCATTCGGCTGACGACAGAAACTTCGATATAAAAGCGGTCAATTGGGCGCTGCGGCAGATCGGTAAGCGAAACCAGAATCTCAATAAACTCGCGATCGATACGGCGGAACGGATCAAGCTTCAAGATCCGAAACCGGATCGTTGGATCGCGTCGGACGCGTTGCGTGAGTTGAAGAGCGAGAAGGTCATCGAAAGGCTACGGAAAAGATCTTGACTTGCCGCGGGGACTGGAGCGCAGGCATCCCGCCTGCAACGCCGCGACAGCGGCGTCAATGTCCCCAGCCTGAGATTCTGATGTCTTTTTCGGGCTTCGCTCTCACGGAGTCAGGATGCCTGCGCTCCAGTCCCGCATGTGCTAACCTACTGCTTCTCTTGTGACTAAGATCATCCCTCCAAATTCGACGATCGGTGTTTTCGGCAGCGGGCAGCTCGGGCGGATGTTCGCGATCGAGGCGCGCAAGATGGGTTACCGTGTCCATACGTACTCACCGGACAGCGATACGCCGACCGGCCAGGTAGCGGACATTGAAACGTCCGCGAGCTATCACGACCTTGATGCTGTCCGCGCATTTGCGCGAAGCGTCGATGTAGTCACTTTCGAGTTTGAGAATGTACCGTCCGCCGCCGTCGATGCAGCGGCCGAATTGGTCGGCGTCCATCCGCGCGGCGACATTCTGCACACAACGCAAAATCGTCTGCGCGAAAAAACTTTTCTTGCCGACAACGGTTTTCCGGTAACCGCGTTTCGCCGCATTAAGCTGATCGAAGATCTTTATCACGGGATCGAAGAGCTTCGCTCACCTGCGGTTTTGAAAACGGCCGGATTCGGATACGACGGAAAGGGTCAGTCGAGAATAAACGCACGAGGTGACGTGGAAACTGCGTTCGCCGCGTTGAACGGCGACGAAGCTATTCTCGAGGCGTTCGTCGAATTCGAAAAGGAAGTCTCGGTGGTTTGTGCGCGCGGTCAGGACGGAAGATTTGCTTCGTTCGGTGTGATCGAGAACTCGCATTCGAATCACATCCTGGATATCTCATTCGCGCCCGCGATGATCTCGAAAAGCGTCTACGTCGAAGCAGTCGAGATCACTCGGAGTATTTCGGAGAAACTTGATTACGTGGGAACCCTATGTGTCGAATTCTTTCTGACGAACGACGAGAAGTTGCTAGTTAACGAGCTTGCGCCGCGGCCGCACAACTCGGGCCATCTCACATTCGACGCTTGCGTCACGTCTCAGTTTGAGCAGCAACTCCGCGGAGTCTGCGGCTTGCCTCTGGGCTCGACCGAATTCTATGGTCCGGCAGCGATGGCGAATCTCCTCGGTGACATTTGGCAGAACGGTGAGCCCGACTGGAGCAAAGCCCTGGAATATCCCGGTCTAAATCTTCACCTATATGGAAAGTCGGAACCGCGTGCCGGCCGAAAGATGGGGCACATAACGGCGACCGCCGACGCAGCAACTGAAGCGGCCGAGCTCGTTCGCAAAGCAAGGGCGGCCCTGACGGAATAACACTTTAGCGCCCGCCACGATTTCGCCCGCGCCGCTTACCACTTTCATCGTCAGCCTCATCTGTGTTCTCCGCTTCTCCACTTTCGTTGACCTGCGATCCGTGAAATTCCGGATGGCGTATTTTCCCGCCGAGCCTGCCCGTATACCCGAGCACGGCGGTGCTCGTCAGCCCAAGCGCGAGAACCACGAGGCCGGCCCAACGGGGAAAAACTGTGCTCGATTCGGCAGGAGCCGTCCGGAACAACCTGTATCGCAACAGGGCAAATGCCGATACGCCTGCGAGGACCAGTACGGAGACGAGGGCAAACAAGGCAAACTCTTCGTGTGCCTCGATAGCGTCATGCGAAACCCCGGGTAGATCTTCAATGAAATCTTCGCCGCCCTGACCTAGTAGGTAAACGGCGATCGTTCCGATCCCAACGAGAGCAAATAGCACAAAGCTCGCGGTCTTTACTTCATCGCTGTTCCGCCAGATCCCCCACAGCAGAACGAGAACGGCAAAAGGAACTCCGATGATCGGAATATGGTTTGTAATAAGGTGCAGGTATGCGATTTCCATACTTGCACAGTAGAGGTAGATCGAAAGAAAAGACAGCACCTACATCTTAGAAGTCGATTCAATGAGAATGGACGACTGAAAAAGTTGTGGAGAGACACCTATTTGCCAACGCTATTTTGTACAGGCTAAACTTTTAGGTTATGGCTGAGACCGTGGCGCTTTCAAAGACATCTGATCGACGCATCATCTATCGCGAGATCATTCCGCAGATCGATGCTCTCATCGCGGATGAGTCGGATCTGACCGCGAATTTAGCCAACGTCGCTGCGGTTCTGAAGGAAGCTTTCGGTTTTTTCTGGGTCGGATTCTATCTTAAGAAGCACAATCAGCTTGTCCTCGGCCCGTTTCAGGGCCCGGTCGCGTGCACGCGTATCGATTTCGATAAAGGGGTTTGCGGACACGCATATTCGAAAGCCACGACAGTGATCGTTCCGAATGTAGACGAATTTCCCGGACATATTGCGTGCGCTTCCGAATCGAAATCAGAGATCGTCGTGCCGATATTTGACGGCGAAGGTCGCGTGTTCGGAGTTTTGGATGTCGACAGCGATCGCCTAAATGATTTTTCCGATGTCGACCGCGAGGGGCTGACAGATGTAGTTGGGGTTATTGAGCGAGTCATTCGGAGCCACACGAACTCTGACAAACTCGAATGACACCTGTCGAATACCCGCTCTGGGTCTGGATCTTTTTCTTCTCGGTTGTACTCATCGCTCTTTTTGTTGACATCGGTATCGTCAACCGTCACTCGCATGCGCCTACAAGGAAGGAAACCCTCGGCTGGAGCGTCGTCTGGGTCTCTCTTGCTCTTGGCTTCAATGCATTTGTCTTCTGGCAGTTCGGTCTCGATAAAGCCAAGCTTTTCTTCACCGGGTACCTGATCGAGCTGTCACTCTCGGTCGATAATCTTTTTGTAATTCTACTGATCTTCACCTATTTCAAGGTCCCGAAAAAATACCAGCACCGCGTCTTGTTCTGGGGAATCATGGGAGCGCTCGTGATGCGCATGATCATGATATTTGCCGGCGCCGCGCTCGTCGAGCGCTTTCACTGGATCATCTACATCTTCGGCGCATTTCTCATCTACACCGGTTTGAGCATGTTTCGCGGCGGTGACGACAACTTCGAGCCGCACGAGAGTGCCATTGTCAGGTTCGCGACGAGATACATACGGATCTCGAGGCACTACGACGGCGAGAAGTTCATTGTCGTAAAAGACGGTGTTCGTACCGGTACGCTTCTCTTGCTGGTCCTGATCACAGTCGAGTTTACCGACCTCATCTTCGCTGTCGATTCAATACCGGCCATCTTTGGGATCACGACCGATCGTTTCATTGTCTACACATCGAATATCTTCGCTATCCTGGGACTTAGGACGTTTTTCTTTCTGCTGGCCGATCTCGCCGACCGGTTCCATTACCTGAAGTACGGTCTGGCGTTTGTCCTAACCTTTATCGGCGTCAAAATGGTCTTGCCACTTCTGGCCGAAGGTCTGCTAAAATTGACAGGTGCGGACGGTACCTCCGCTTTCGCCCAATTCCTCGAACGGTACAACCATCACGAGTATGAACAGCTCGTGATAAACATCTCACTCGGTGTGGTCGTGGCGGCAATTGCCCTGTCGATCGTCGCGTCGATCATGTTTCCCGCTAAAAAGAACGGACAAGAGGCAGAGGGCGACTGATCCGTCGGTGCGATCCTGGCTTTTGGATGGAAAATAATAAGTACAAGAAATTCTATGTAGAGTGGTGGAAGATCCGCAAGAGCACGATCTACGGCCTGGTAGCTTTTGTCGTAGTTACCGGAAGCGTGGCCACGGGTGTCTGGTGGGCGCTGCAATACAATTGGTTCGCCCAGCAAGCTGCTTTCGAAGCACCGAAAGACGCCGCGCGAATTATTTCATTCGAGGGTGATGTCCGAATAACGCGGGCGGCGACACGCGAAACGATACTTGTGACCAAGGAAACTTTCGTCGCCGCCGGTGATACGATCCAAACGCAGTCGGACGGGCGCGCGGTCGTACAGATGATCG
>JANMUW010000388.1:0-19684 GCA_031392105.1 Acidobacteriota bacterium
CGAAATTTCAGTGCGGATAGTTGGGAAGTCTACGGCGCCGCTGCTTACTTATTGGCGGAATCCGGAGGTGTTTCGGCCGTTAATCAACATACAAACACACGAATATGCTGGCCAGCCAAACAATCAGAGTTTCAGCTTTACAACCTCCGATCCCGCCAATAAGTAAGCAGCGGCGCCGTAGACTTCCCAACTATCCGCACTGAAATTTCGTCTCGGATCGGCGCCGATCGGCTGCGTCCATCCGACTTTTCCGTCGGGGTGAACCAAGGTATTTAGTCCGGTCCACGCTTTCTTTACGATAGGCAGAAATGTTTTCTTGTCCAGGACTTTGTTGTTAACTCCCCATGCCATCGCGTAGATGTAGAATCCCGTGCCGCTGCTCTCACCACCCGGATACGAATCGGGATCGAGCAAGCTCGATCGCCACAGGCCTTCAGCCTGCTGCAATCCGGCGACACGATCCATCATTTCTCTGTATTGTGTGAGATAGAAATTACGCTGCGGATGATCCTTCGGAAGCTCTTTCAACAATCGCACCAGCCCGCCGGCGACCCATCCGTTCCCGCGGCTCCAGAATATCTTCTTGCCGTTCACTTCACGCTTTCCTTCACCTTTCGCGTCGATCAAGTAAGATGCGTCGCGTGCATACAGCCTCTCCTGTTTGTCGTATAGACGGTCGTATGTTTGCTGAAAGAATTTGTCGTTGAGCTCGAGATACGATCTGTCGCCGGTGATGGCCGCGAGTTTCGCAAGGGTCGGCGGAGCCATAAAGAGAGCGTCGCACCACCACCAAATGATCCCGTGTTTCTCGACCTCTCGGCTCGGTTCTTTTCTGATGCGCTCAACGACATCGATCGTCGGCTGGAGCATCTTCTTGTCCTTCGTAATGCGATAGATGTCGAGATAAGTCTGATTGATGACGATATCGTCGGCGTGATCGAATCGGCGTCCCGGGCCCCATTTGTTCTTCTCGCCCATCTCGATCATCGCGTTCCAGATGTCCTTGGACTTCGTGGTCTCGTACGCCGCGAAGACTCCTGCGTAAAAGGCGCCGTTCGTCCAATCGAAAAGCTCGTGCTTCGGATTTGCGAGCTGCCATTTCGTAACTTGCAGCATGCGCTGCTCGATGACTTTTCGCTTGAATATGTCTGTCTGTTGGGCCCCCGCGAAAGAAACGCAGAGAAGGCCAACGGAGACGAAGCCAGCGATGCGGCGAACTAGCTGATCGCAACCGCTTAACTTTTTCGCGTGCTTCGTGCATTTCGTGTTTTCAGTTCTTAAAAGCCGAACCACGAACCACACGAAAGGTTGTCGAATACGTTGGATTGAGAACGGTTTCATATGAGTTATCTGAGCGTAAATTTCGCAGACTGTCCGCCGATCGTGAACGTGAATTCGCCGGGCTCGATAACGAATTTGTTTTGAAGATCAAAATAGCCGAGGTCGGCATTACGAAGAGTGAATGTAAGCGTTTTCGATTCCCCGGGTTGAAGACTAACCTTCGCGAACCGCCTTACACGCCGGGCGGCCGGCGTTAAAGTGGCGACCTCGTCGCGGACGTAAAGTATTGCGGTCTCTTTTCCCGCCCGTCGGCCGGTATTTTTTACGGAAACTGAGACGCTCGCAACTCCGCCCGAACCCGACGTGCCTGGCGAAACTGCAAGGCCAGAATATTCAAACGTCGTGTAACTTAATCCCGAGCCGAATTCGAACTGTGGCTGGAACGTCGGCAATTTTCTCGCGTCCATCACGCGCTCGAAAACGTTCGCGTCGTACGTCGTAAGGTACCCCGCCGAACGCGGATACGTGAAGGGAAGCCGGCCGTCCGGATTGTAGTCGCCAAAGAGAACATCTGCGATCGCGCGACCGCCCTCGTTTCCGGGATTCATCGCGAGAACTATACCCGCAACTTTGTCCGCGATCCGGCTGATGATTCGCGGCCGGCCTTCGGAAAGTACGAGCACAATTGGCTTGCCCGTTGCGATCATTCTTTCAGCGAACTCGAGCTGTATTTCCGGCAACGTAAGATCGGCGATGCTTCCCGGATGTTCTGTATACGATCCCTCGCCTAGAGACAGCACGACAACATCGCTTTCCTTCGCCGCGTTCACTGCGGCATCGATATCAACCACCTCGTCAATATCCGTTGGATTCGAATTCGACGGACTGTTTGCACGGCGGACGATTCGCGTTCCGGGAACAAATCGGAAATTCGCCGGGCCGATCTTCGACTCGATCGCTTTTTGAATTGTCGGCTTGTCCTTCGGATAAAGAGCCGTTTCCGAGCCTTGCCAGACATATGTCCAGCCGTTATTCAGCGATATAAGCGAGTCGGCCGTCGGACCCGTTACAAGTATTTTTGCAGTTTTCGAAAGGGGCAAAACGCCGTTGTCGTTCTTCAGCATCACGATGGATTCTCGTGCGGCCTGCAGCGCAACATCGGTGTATTCGGCGCGGCCGTGATTCGAACGCAGCGACTGATCCGGCATCGCATTTTCAAACAAGCCAAGCTCAAACTTGACCCGCAGGATCCGTCGCACGGCGTCATCGATCCGCGACATGGGCACACGTTTCTCTTTCACCAAGGCGATCAGGTTGTCGCTGAAGCTGTAGCTCAACGGGACCATGCTCATGTCGATCCCGGCCATCACGGCGAGACGCGTTGCTTCCTTCTCATCGTCAGCAACTCGCCATTGCGTCACGAGTTTCTTAATGTCTTCCCAATCCGAAACAATAAAGCCATCAAAATCTAGCTCGCCCTTCAGAACATCCGTCATCAGATGTTTGTTGATGTGCCCCGGCACACCGTTGATCTCGGCAGAGTTCACCATCACTGTCCGCGCACCGGCCTTTATCGCGTTTGCAAATGGCGGAAGAAAATACTCACGAAGATAATGTTCCGGGATCCACGACGGTGTACGGTCGCGGCCGGTTAGTGGAAGGCTGTAACCGACGTAGTGCTTCAAGCTCGAAGCGACTTGACGTCCGCTGGCAACGTTGTCACCCTCGAGCCCGCGAACGAACGCCGTTCCCATCACGCTTGTGACGTACGGATCTTCGCCAAACGTTTCCCAGAATCTCGGCCACGCCTGATTGCGCCCGACATCCAGAACCGGTGAAAAGCTCCATGTAACTCCTGCTGCACGCGTTTCCATCGCGGCGATCTCGGCGGCGCGTCGCATCAGCACAGGATTCCACGTCGCCGCCATTCCGATCTCCTGTGGAAACAGTGTCGAGCCTTGAACGTAATTCGCGCCGTGGATCGAATCGACGCCATAAATCACAGGAATCTTTAGCCGGGACGTTTGCGCCGCTTGTTGGATCGGCCCGATGATCCGATGCCAGTGATCGAGCGTGATCGCCTGGTTGTTCACATTGAGAATCGAACCGACGCCGTATTCGACGATCGCCTTTCGCAGCTTCGCATCGTCGATCTTTACAGCCTGGTCGTCGCCGGTCGTAACCATGTCGATTGTCAGTTGGGTCATCTGACCGACCTTTTCCTCGATGGTCATACGACGCAGCAAAGCTTCGATCTTCGCGCTGTTGTCGGGACGTGCCGGACGACGCAATACATCGCGAAGGATCGTGTCGCTATCGACAACATCTCCCTCCTTCTTGGTCGGTGCTTTCCGTGTATTCCGTGGTTCGGATTTAGACAGATCGAACCACGGAACACACCGAATGCACGGAACGTCGCGGAAATTCGGACTCCCGCGCAGTGCGGACGTCAAGAGTATCGTGATGAGGATCAAAAAGGTCGTCAGTCTCATTCGTTATTTCAGCTGGCAAATGTCCAGGACGTTCATGTCCGTGTAGTCGAGATTCTCGCCGCCCATCGCCCAGATGAACGTATAGTTCGTCGTGCCGACACCCATGTGGATCGACCACGGCGGCGATGCGACCGCCATCTGGTTGTCGATCGCGATGTGTCGAATGTTATTCGGCTCTCCCATGAAGTGCATGATCCGTTGCTTCGCCTTCAGGTCGAAGTAAAAATAGATCTCGGATCGGCGATCGTGGAGATGGGGCGGACACGTGTTCCAGACACTGCCGTTTTTCATCGCAGTCAACCCAAGCAGAAGCTGCGACGACTTGCAGACCGCCGGTACCACGTATTGATAGACGGTTCGCTCGTTCGCATTCTCCGTCGATCCGAGCTCGAGCGGGACGGCCTGATCTATCGAAATGTGTTTCACCTCAAAACGCGCGTGCGCAGGCGTCGATGCTAAATAAAAACGCGTTGGATCATTTGCGTCGGCAGATTCGAAGGTAACTGTTTCGCTGCCCATTGGGACATACAGTCCATCTTTCGGCATTAGATCGAACGCCTTGCCATCGACCGTGACCGAACCAATACCGGATCCGACATTCACAATTCCCAACTCACGTCGTTCGAGAAACGGTTTTCCTCTTGCCGATTCCGGCTCAGTCTGAACCGGCAGCGAGATCGCAGCGCTGGTCGGAGCCGCTCCGCCGATCACGAACCGTTCGTAGTGAAGATAATTCAGACGGATCTCTCCATCGGCGAACAGATCGTCGATCAGATACTGTTCGCGTAGATCATCATTCGTTGCGCCGTGAAGCGCTCGCGGACTTGTTGCGTAATAGGTTTTTGAGTACATAGGTATTTTAGTTCGGCCGGTAATTATTAATGATGTAATTATTAATTGACTAATGCATTACAAAATTAGTAATTACCCCATTACAAAATTACATGCAGGACAGAATCGGATGTTTCACGATCGTCGCGATCCCTCTGTGCTATCATTCGTCCCGATCAAATGCGAAACGGAAATCATGAACCACATCAGCTCGTCGGCACCGGCTCACCCGATGCGGATCTTAGCGACACCGAGTTACATGAGATCGTCCGGAAAGCACTCACCGAAGTGCCGCGTGACGCTCGCGTCCTCGCCATAATTCCCGACAAGACACGCGACGATAATACCGACATTCTTTTTACGGCCGCCGCGGAAGTTCTCTCGCAAAAAGGCGTAACACAATTCGACGCCCTTGTCGCTCAGGGGACGCATTCGCCGATGACGACGTCAGAAAAGCTTGCAAAGATCGGGGCTGCCGAACATTTCTCGGGAACCATTTTCGACCACAAATGGGACGACCCCGGAGAGTTGGTCACGATCGGAGAACTGGCACGCGAAACGGTTCGCGAAATAACCGGCGGCCTTCTCGACGAATCGATCCAGCTTACGATCAATCGCCTCCTCGCACCTGATATCTATGACCTGGTCCTGATATTCGGGGCAACGGTTCCTCACGAGGTTGCCGGATTCGCCGGCGGGGCAAAATACTTTTTTCCGGGCGTCGCCGGACCCGAACTGACGCACAAGACTCACTGGCTCGCGGCGCTGGCGACGATCGAAAAAATAATCGGGCGGGTCGAAACTCCGACGCGCCATTTGATCGAAGCTGCGGCCGATCGTATAGCAGCCGAGGTCATATCGTTCACATCGGTCGTTTCACGTGAGGATCATCTCCGGACCTACGCTTTGTTCGCCGGTGACTACCGCTCGGCTCTGCGCAGCGCGGCGGACATCAGCCGGCAAATTCATATTCGATACACCGGGCGCCGTTACCGCCGTGTCGTCGCAATTCTCGACGAACATTACGAAGATCTTTGGGTCGGCGGAAAGGCGAGCTATAGGCTCGGCGGTGTGATCGAGCCGGATGGAGAACTCATTATCTACGCCCCAAGGCTTCACTGCATTTCCGAGACGCACGGTGAGGCTATCGAAAGCTTCGGCGGATATGCGCCGCTTGAGAATGTCAAAGAACTGGTAGCCGCGTCGGGCGAGCTGCAGGCTAATCTATGCGTGGCCGCTCATCTTGCTCACGTCGCGTATGCAGGGAAGCAAAAAGCCGATGGAACATTTGCTCCGCGATATCAGATCACCCTCGCTTCGCAGGTCGATGCCGAAACATGTCGACGTGTGAACCTCAATTATCTCGATCCTAAAACTTTTCGCAGCGAAGATTATTCCAACGATCCCGACACGTTGGTCGTAGAACGCGCCGGCCGCGATCTTTATTTAGTCGAACCCTTAAACGATTAAGCAACTTTCGTGTCCTTCTTCGTGTGTTTCGTGCATTTCGTGGTTCGGTTTTCATGCTGGAAACCTCGAATCATACAACGGAGAACACGAAGCAAGATCGAGTTATCGGTCTTTCCCATTGCTCGAAACTATCGGCTCGACATCGACTTTCGTTGCTAGAAAGTCTTCGCGGATCGGCGAGAAGATGTCGATGAGTATCACTTCTTCGTCGAGCATCGTCGCGCCGTGATTGTTATGCGGCGGAAAATGTAGAACGTCGCCCGCCGCTACGATTACCGCCAGGCCGTCGATCGTGAACTTAGCCTTTCCTTTAATGACGAGCGTAACTTGCTCGTGAGGATGGCTATGAATTTCCGTCACGACGAACGGGTCGAACGTGAATCTGCAAACCATGACGTTCTCGCCGACGACCATCTGTCGTTTCATTCCTTCGGCAACTTGTTCCACCGGTACTTTCGTCCAGTCCGTGACCAATGCGTTTTCCCTTATTTCCTGGCTCACCATGTAGATTTATTAAACCAACTGAAAACTAATTTCCCAGATCAACTTCTCGCCCTTGAGGAGCTTTCGCTCTCCGCTTTGGACAACCAAATGGGTCGGTACAGCTCCGAGCACGCCTTTGCCGAGACGTGTGTCCTCTGCCGACACTATTTCGATCCGAGAATCTTTCGGAGCTTCGATCCGTACCATCAAATTTCCTTCCCTTCCCGCCAGCACGTACTCACGAGCCGCCCCCGGATAGGGGAGAAACGTCCCCGACGCCGATGAAGGAACCGCGACGCGCCAACTCTTTATGGCTACACTCTCCTGAGCTTCAAGCGTCTCACGCCTGACCAGTCTGCTTCCCTCGATTCTCCATGAAACGCTGCTCGTAAGGCCGATCGGGAATCTTTCGCCCGACTTACTTCCGATCATCGCCCACTTCGTATTGGTGATCTGCAGCGACATTCCGTCGGCGGCTGGAATAATCTCGTCCGCACCGTCAGCGGCGGCATAAACCTTTCCATCCGCGAGTGTGATGAACGGAACAAGAGCCGGATAAACTTCCTCGACCGGGGGGGCGAAACCAGGCAGGCCGTAAGGAACCGGAAGATAATCCGAGATCGCAGGTTTCGTTCCGACCGTGATCGGCAGTGCAAACTGCAGGCGCCCGCGTCTAAAAAGCCAGACGCCTTCTTTCTTTTCTCCCGTCGCAAAGAATTCGAACCGGGCTACGTCGCGCAAAGTCGGCGACGGCGGAAACGTCGTGACGTTCTCGCGCACAAGCGCTTTCATGAATGTGTCGTTGGCGAGAATGATCTTCCCGAGGCCTGTACCCGTCTGTTGCCACTCGCGGCTCGGGTTTATGTACGAATAATTTCCGCGGCCGTAATCGAACACACGAAACATGTGCGTCTGCTCGTTATAATCAGACTTGAGCCAAATCCAGGCTTGATTGTAAAGCGCGGCGATCTCGGTCAGCGGCGTCGGCCGAAACTCCGGATTAGCTCCGAGGAATGCCGCGATCTCAACCGTGTCGAGATAACTCACAAGGCCCTGGCTGCGTCCCCAGTTATATCCGTAACCCGCAGGAGACACGAGGTCCCACCAAAGTACCATCTGGCGCTTCAATGAAGGTTTGAGTTTTTCCTTTATGTCGTTGCGGCCGGCAATGTCTGCGGCGTCCCAGCAGAAACGCGCGTACTCGTTCGAGTATCGATCGTAGCGTCCCGTCGGCGGACTATCGTCGGCGTAGATCGCTCCGTTTGTGAATTGCTCGGCGGCTTTTTCGACCACCGAATCGAGGAACGCCCGGTCCTTAAGAATTCCCATCTGGAAACTCATCGCCGCTACTCGCGCGGCAACGCCAAGATAATTTTCAGGCAAGTTGATGACGGCGCGTTTCTTTGCGTCGTAGAAGCGCGTCGGATCGAGAAGCGAGTACCATTCGCGTCGCTCGGCTTCGTTCATGCTGAGCCAGACAGCGTTCTTGTTCAGGTCAGTTCCGTAATGGCGAAGAGCAAGCGTCGAGTAGAGCTGGGCGAATGATTTACCGCCCTGACGTGATTCGTAAAGCCCCATCTCGGCGATCGCACGTGCGGTATCTTTTCCGGCGATCGTTTTATTCCCGCCAACATCAGCTTGTACGGCGAGCGCCCTGGCAAAACTTCCCCACGAAAAATCACCAACCGTGAGCGCATTGAATACGCGATCGGGCGGCGGATCCATCGTCTTGATATTCGCAAAGTGCGCCGCGATCTCACGCGCGGTGAAGCCTCGGATCTCGCCATCGAGCTGACGAACTGTAACCGGGGTCTGCGGCTTGGTCGCGGCGCGGCGGGTGGCGATCGTACCTTCCTGGGCCGAGAGCAATACCGCCATCGACAAAATTGTTAGACAGATTCTGATCATCGATAATTCTCGATCAAGCAATTGTAACTTTGCCAATTCAGTCAATGCGACTTTGCGGAAAAAAGCCGGTTCCCGCAAAGACGCAAAGGAAGTTTTTAGAATACGAACTTCGCTCCGAGCTGCATACTCCGTCCCGGCCCGGAAGCATTCAGGACTCCGAAGGCACCGTCGATTCTGGCCGTAGACCCGTCAGCTCCAGCCCCTGTCTGAACGATGAAGTTACCTGCGTTCGTGCCCATGGTACTAAAGTTCGCTCGATTGAATGCGTTGAAAAGATCCAGCTGCAGGTTCAGGTTCATCGTTTCGTTGAACCTGATCCTTTTTCGAGCGGAGAAATCCCAAACGATAAATTCCGGCCCGTAGATGATTCCGACTCCGCCGTTCCCGCGACGTGCGTCGAGGGGGCGGGCAAAAGCAGCCGGATTCAACCACTGCCGATCTTCTTTCAGATAAAGGGGGACACCGGCGATGACATCTGCACGACGCGAACCAGTCGTCAAGGCATTTGCCGTTATAGTGAACGGACGCCCGCTTTGGAAGCGGGTGATCCCGCTCAGCTCAAACCCGTCGGCCAGCATCCTTATCAAGCCCGAGCTGCTCTTGCGGAACATGCTTGGGGCATATGTGTAAGTTGCGACGAACACATGGCGGCGATCGAAGCTTGCCGGTCCGTAATTGAACTGCCGGTTGAATGGATCTTCGGGATTGTCGTTGAAGTTGCTCGCGTCGGTCAGCACCTTGGACCAGGTGTAGCTTCCAGTACCTATAAAATCTCCCTTGCGTTTTGCAAGATAGAATTGACCGGCGTAGTAGTACGAGTTGGCATCGCTCTTTCGCTGACTGATCGTTCCATATCCCTTGTATGGACGAAGCCGATCGTCGGTGCCGCCGCCGAAAGGTATCGCATTAATATCCGGATTCCTCGTTAAGTTTCGTCCCAGGTTTCCGACAAAATTTGCTTCGGCGAATAGGCCCCACGGAAGCTCACGCTGTACTCCCAGGCTGAAGTTCATCGAGTACGGAGTTTTAAGCTTCGGATCGATAGCGGCGATCGTTCCGAACTTAGTTAATGCCGAAGCCGCTCCGCCTCTGATGTCCGAAAGGTTTCCGTTCTCGAAGCTCTGACTATTTATGAACGGCGGATTACTGATGACAGGGAAAATTATATTTCCCTCGATGCGATCGTAGTACATCCCGAATCCGCCTCGGATCGATGTTTTAGAATCGCCGAACGGCGAGTACGCGAAGCCGACGCGCGGCATGAAGTATGGATGTCCTTCATATAATCCACGCGGTGCGCCGGTTGCCACTGCGAGAACGTCGGCGCTGTTCCAGTTGGGAACATTTATCCGTTCGCTCTCTGGTACACCGTCACCCGCCCGGATCAACCCGTTGAATCTGTTAGAACCCGGAGTGAGCGTGACGACACCGGTCGCGCTGACCGTGACTGCCCGTGCCGGATCATAAAGTGACGGATCAAAATTAGTAATATTGTTTTCGCGGGTATAGAACGGAGTTCCGTATTGGAATCTGACGCCGATCTCGACGCTGAGATTCTTCATCACTCTCCAGCTATCGGTCGCAAAAGCCTCGTACTGTTGAAATCGAAAGTGACCCGATGGATCGCCGGAGAACTCGCTATAGGTTCGAAAGTTTCCGAGAAGGGCATCGCCGAACGACTGTCCCGTACTGCTCGGACGGTTCGTATTGAACGCGAGGAGTCCGGCGTAGGTCGAGCGACCGTTCTGAAAAACCTTGCTGAAATTGTACATTCCGCCGAACTTGAACGTGTGATCATCCTTTACCCAGGTGAGCGTGTCACTAACCGTTGAATCATGAGCCAGAGCGGTAAGTGATCGAGCCGCGCCGTTGAAATTTGCGGGCGAGGTGCCGCCAGCAAAAGTTACGTCGGGAATCGACTCTTCATACGAACCGCCGTTGCCGAATAGCTGGGCGTAAGCGAATCCGTATGTGTCGCGTCGCCAGTAGTCGTTCGCCGGCGGCACACGCTGATCGGTCCAGGCGAAGTTGATCTTAGCTTCGTTGATCAGGCTCGAGCTGATGTTCCACAGATCGCCTACCTGGACTCCGTTGCCGGGACGGCTGCGTGCGCTTTGGATCGTCGGGAGAGGCGAAGTGATGAAGGTTCCGAACGGATCAAGGACCAAGTTCTTGTCGTGAACATAACGACCGAATAATGTGTGCTGGCTGTTCGCGATAAAGTCGAGCCGCAAAAGTTCCTGGCGAAAGTCGCTATTGTTTGGCGGCTGGAAGGTCGAACTGTTCGCGGCGATCGAATTGCTGTATGTAGCGGCAAGCCCGATCATTTCGCGGTACACGTTTGAGATCGCGAGACCGTCCGCTGTGATTCGGCCCAAAGGAATACGGTTCCACAGCGCCGGAGTTGTACCCCCAAAACATGCAGTACGAACTGCCGGAGTTGTTATCGTCCCGGTGCTGGTAACTACCGGCGCCGTACACGCCCCTGCAACATTGGGGTCACGTAGCACGCCGTCGTCACCTGTTCCGACAATACCGTCGAATCCGCGTAACCTGAAAGTAAAGTCACCTGACAGTTCAGCGGTCGTCGGAAGAGTCCGGTTCGCTACTGCCGCGAGACGATGGATGGTCTTCCACTCCTGTCCCCAAAAGAAAAAGAACTTATCCTTACCCGACTTCAGTGTCGGCCCATCGTTTTCGCCGAAGTTAAAGTAAGGCAACGGACCGCTCAGGCTGTAGCCATAGTTGTTATAGCGAAGAGTGGGTTTCACCTGCGTGAAAAAATTCTTCGCATCCAGCGCGTCGTTACGCCAGAATTCGAACACGCTTCCGTGAAATTTATTTCCCCCACGCTTTGTGATCACGTTGATCTGCGCTCCGGAATTTCTTCCGTACTCGGCAGAGAAGTTCGAGGTCTGGAGCTTAACTTCCTGGATGAAGTCGACGCCGACGTTATTGATCTGGCTCGCATTACTTCCGGCGTTCAGGTTGTTACCGCCATCAACCGTCAAATTATTAGCCACGCCGCGGCTGCCGTTGATGTTGATGGTGTTCGTCGCGAGATTTGTGTCGATCTGGTCGTCGGTGGTGATGACCGCTCCGGGGATCACGCTCAGCAGCTGGTAGTAATTGCGGCCGTTCAGTGCAAGGTTGGCTACTTGCTGGCTGTCGATGACCTTGGCCACTTCGCCCGACGTCGTGTTCACCGTTTCGCCGCTGGTCTGTTGGACGACCACGACTTCCGAGAACTCACCGACCTCGAGCGTGATGTCGACGGTAAGACGCGAGTCGGCACTGACGACGTTATTCGTTCGAAACGCTTTCTTGAAGTTTTGCATTTCAGCCTGGACCGAATAGGTGCCGACAGGAAGATTGGTGATCGTGTAGAAACCCGACTCATCGGTTGTCACGGTTCTCGAGAAATTAGTCGAAGGATCAGTTACGGTCACGCTGGCGTTGGGTACCGCAGCTCCGCTGCCGTCGGCCACATTTCCCGAGATCCTGCCGGAGCTGGTTTGACCATAGGCAAGCGTGGCGAACAGAAAAACCACGCACAATGCTCTGAAGTGATTGCTCGCTAATTTTATAGATCCCCACATGTTGTTCATTTCAGTATCCTCCGAGATTTTCTTCCCGACAGTTGTCGGCAGGTGTGGTAACTCCGGAACATCCTCCGGCAAGATCTTGCTTATGCTACTTTTGGTGCCGCGAATGCACGGGCCGTTACAAGTGCGACGGCTCCGCGCAGGCGTGGGTGCTCGATCGCCGGAACTACACGGATCGGCACTTCGCCCAGGTCGATAGTCAAAACTCGTTCTTTGATGGCGGCCCGCACTTCGGACTCGATCAAGTCCCAGCCTTCGGTCAATTCGCCGCCGATGTAGATCTGTGACGGATCCAGGGAATTTATGATCGAGGCCAGCCCGAGGCCGAGATACCGAGCCGTCGAGTGCAAAGCGGTAAGGGCCTTGCTGTCGTTGCTTCGTGCTCGGGTAATGAGGTCTTCGATCGTGAACTCTGCGACATCGATGGACTGCGGCTGGCGAGGCGTGATCTCGCGGCCAAAATATCGCGACAGTGTGGCCGGGTTCGAAATGTACGCTTCCCAGCATCCGTTGGCTCCGCAGGAACAAACCGGGCCGTCGATGCTCAGCGGAACGTGGCCAAACTCGCCGGCCGTGTTGTGTTTCCCGCGGACGAGCTCACCGTTCATTACGACACCGACACCGATACCGTCCGAAACGCTGACATAAACGATGTCGTTAAGGACGAGCCCGTCGCCGCGCGTTGTCCAAATCTGTGCCAACGCACACGCCTTACCTGAGTTTTCGAGATGGATTTCCGTTCCTTCGAACTCTTTCGAGAGGGGCTCGAGCAGGTTGACGTTCCGCCACCGCAAAGTAGGTGCATGAAGTACGAACCCGGTCTTTCGGTCGAGCATACCGGGGATGACGATCCCGATGCCGTCACATTCGGTCGCTCCGACTTTTTCCAGAAGAGCTTTGCGGACCTGAATTCCAAGGTCTTTGACGAACTCAAGCGGATCGAACTTAGTCGGGAAGCTCACGATCTCGCCGACCTGCTTTCCGATCGAATCCGTGATCATCAGATACGTGCGGGACACCCGCACATCGACAGCAACCGCCGCACTCTTCTGAGAATTGATATATAGAAAGGTCGGCTTTCGACCACGAACTTTTTGGCTCGCCTGTGCACCTTCGCGGACCAGGCCTTCCTGCAAGAGCTGATTTATCAGAAGCGTCACATTCGCACGATTGGTTTCCATCAGACGGGCAAGGTCCGCACGGGAAACCGGTTGATGCGTGCGGATCAGCGTGAGGGCTATCTGTCGATTGATCTCTCTCGACGTTCCGCGGGTCGCCATCGTAAAGTCGACCGGATTAATTTTTCGCATGATTTGTTAGATTCCTTAACAAAATATTCGAACTTCAAAGCGATGGAATTGCGAAAAGCTTCTAAATTGCTCGCAAAACGAGCAACTTAAGGGAGATTGGTTTTACCAATTAATCAAGTTGTCAGGAATTTGTTAGAACGTTTGACATAATACACCCATTTCGAATGACGTCAAGCGATTTTTCTCTATCCACGAAAAAAAAGGACAAACAGTCGAATATATTGAAGCTAAGTCAGCGGCTCGTTCGCCGCGAGCCGTTTCCATTTTCGGTTACTCGACTAAGGAGTTCGGTTCAACAAGACTCTGTCCTGCGATGATCGAAAAGGGCGAGCTCTGCCGCATGCCGCGCAACTCGGTCGTCCTGTGCCGGCTCGGACCAACCTAACTAAAATGTCTTTCAAGATCCGCCGCGAGTCCGCGAAGTCGAGAAACATCCAAAAAAAGGCACTCGATGGCCGGACACCGATCCGCGAGGTTTCTTGGCGATTGGGTGCCCGGAGATATCGCCCACGATTCGTAGGCTTCGACATTAGCCGCGTGTCCTCTGGGTCATTGCCCCCTCATGAATAACAATCGGTCAAACAGGCCGTTCCGCAAAACCTACCGCTCGCCCCGTCCTTAAATGAATTGAAAGCGTCTAATTAGCTGGAATAGCCGTCGCTTTGAACCTTTTAAAAAGCCACGGCGGGGCAACCGGGGTAATTACAGCGACGAATTAGGCCCTAAAGTGCTAGATCGGTGTCGAGGATTGTGCAAAAAGTATTGATCAAAAGTGCCAAAAAATAGTATTGCAAATAGCGGAGGATGGGAGTATTGTCTTGCAAGCCTATAAAGTTTGACGGGACAATCTAAGAATTTTAAGTCGGGATGGTGTGCTCGTCAAAGCTAGCCATTCTCCCACGGGGTATGAATGTGCCCCAGAGGATTTATGGAATACTCACACTCATCAAATGGAAAGCGGCCTATTAAGATAAGTATCTTGGCGTCGCTTGAACTCGTTAGTGAGCTGATAAAGGCTTTACTCGAGTCTGACAAATCGCTGAAAGTCGTAGGCGTCGCGGAAGATTACAACCAGCTGCTGGAATCGTCGGCCGCAAATCCTCCAGATATCGCACTAGTTTGCTTACTTGAAGACGAGGGCGGTCAAGTTGGTTTTGTTTCTGACCTTGTAAAGCAAATTCCGGATGTAAAAGTAATTGTATTGTCTAGTCCGAACAGTGTCCTGGACCAGCCGGCCGCACTAAAGTTAGGGGTGCGTGGAATTGTCGGTGCGAACCAGAACATTCGTGTGCTGAAGCGAGCGATCCAACAAGTTTTTGAGGGCGGAGTTTGGCTGAATCAGCGATTGATGGATCAGTTGTTGAACGGTTCGGCTCCAAAGAACGGCTCGAATGGTTCTCACAACGGATCGCGAGTGCATGACTTAACGAAGCGGGAGATCGAGATCATCCAGTTAGTCGGGTGCGGCTCTACAAATAGAGGAATTGCGGAATCGCTGGTGATCAGCGAGGCAACCGTAAGACATCATCTGAGCTCGATCTATAGCAAACTACATGTTGAGGATCGCCTGAACTTGGCAATTTTCGCATATCAAACCGGTATCGTGAAATCAGGGGAGTGACGGAGTGGGTCGTACTTTAAGCAATGGGAGATGCGTGCCACTCTGGCGAGTGGTCCAACAATTATGCCACGTAGTCTGGCATAAATATACATACTTTCTCGGAAGCTCCCGCTAGTTTGCTCCATTAAAGATTGCACTTTTATTCGATTGCCATGGGCACTTTCTGTCGTAACGTTAGGGCAATCCAAAAAGATTCACCCGATCTCTTGGGCACAATTAGTGGACTAAAGGTTCGCTTAGTTATAGGCGTCCTCAACGTATCGAGTAGACACTTTGTCTTGACGATATGGGGCGGACTTGCCTCATGAAGTGGGTGTTGTTCTATCAAGGGTTCTTGGTGCTTATTGGTACTAGCGGAGATCAACTGTGGAATCTGATGAAAGAATCAAGATAGTCGTCGTCGGTGACTTCCTTATTTTTCGAAGCGGCTTGAAGCTGATGCTCGAAAGTGAAGAGTCATTTAAGATGATCGGTGAGGCCGCGGACTTACACGACGCTTTGGCGGTGGCCGCCAGTTGCCCACCGGACATTTTTCTTATTGACTCGGCAGCAATCAGCAATGGGAATCTCGATGCTTTCCAAACCTCGCTCGCTGCGCAAATTCCTATTCTGGTTCTTACGAACTCGAAGCAGCCGGACAAACTGCAGAACTATCTCGAACTCGGGGTGAACGGCATTTTTTCCAAGGATAAGAGCGCCGAGGCTCTGTTCAAAGCTATCAAGAAAGTGAGTACAGGCGATCTCTGGTTTCAAAGAACTATGATGGTCGCCGCTATCCAACGGCTCGTGAAAGAAAAGAAATCGCTCCCCGAAAAACTCTTTTCTTACAATTGCGCCGAATTGACTGCGCGCGAGCGCGAAGTTTTGAACCTTATCTGCCAGGGAATGAAGAACAAGACGATCGCGGACAGTTTGTTCATTACCGAGACGACGGTTCGACATCATCTGACTTCTATATTTGAGAAATTAAAGGTAAACAGTCGCCTCGAATTGGTTGTTCATGCGTTCAACCAAAAGCTGGTTGAGATTCCGACCGCTAACGGAAACGGGAACGGGAACGGGAACGGCAACGGCAACGGCAACGGGAATGGCATTGGCTCTGAAGTGCGAAAGTTTTGATCTGAAGAAAACATAGCTCGTGTCTCCGTTGGGAGATTTCCCGTAAGGGTAATCGGTATAAGTGGAAATTCGCTCTACCGCGCGGCAGGCGTGTTCGCTTTTATATATGAATGAGAAAGTAGACGATAAAAAGAAACTTAAACAGGAACGTAGGGCCAAGAAAAAGAAAAACAATGCCCTTGTTCTTTGTCAGGATGGCAAGCAGTACTGGACTACCCAAAAACAGTTTTGGCAGTGGTTCCGCGAAAGGGTGATCATCAAGGATGGTGATTATCCTTTGCGCGGAAGATTTATTGACGCCCAGCAGGAAAAGCTAGTGGTGATCGGTACGACAGTCCTAAATCTCGGGTGCCCGAATCACTTGAGCGAAGCGATCTACGCCCGACGATTCCGAGCTTTTTGAACGCGATGCGCCGGATAGTAAGTAACAACATGAATTCCTTTTTCGTCCGACGGATGAATTTGTTCGCGTCCATTCTCTTACTGGCCGGAGTTTGGGCAGCTCCTTCAGCTAGTGCTCAGGTCGACTCTGCAAACGGAGCCTATCGCCTCGGTCCAACCGACGTGATCAAAGTCACTGTTCTGAAACAAGACCTGCTAACCCAGGATGGAGTCCGGATCGGCAATGACGGTACAATCCGACTTCCGATGCTCGGTGAACCCCTACGCGCGGCATGTTTGACTGAAAGTGAGCTTGCTTCGGTCATCACGGAACAATACCGCAAATACCTGTTGAACCCGCAGGTGTATGTGACGATCAGGGAATTCAATTCGAATGCGATCGCTGTGATCGGTGCCGTCACTTCACCTGGCCGTTTTCTGCTCCAGCGTCAGGTACGACTTTTACAGATACTCGCTCTTGTCAACGGACCGTCGGCCACCGCCAGCGACGAGGTGCAGATCCTTCGAACATCAAAATCGGAACTTTGTAGTGAGAACGGTCAGGTGGTGCCCCCAGCCTTCGCCGAGGATTCGGGCCCGGAGATCATCTCGCTGAAGTTAGCAGATATTCTGAACGGTGGGGAAGCCTCTAATCCAATATTGCGCGGCGGGGATATCATCCGAGTTCCAACGGCTGAAGTGAGGCAAGCTTTCATCGTCGGAAATGTAAAAACGGCAACAACGGTAAATTTAAAAGATCCCGTCGCATTGACTACGGCAATCGCGATGGCTGGAGGACCGGCTTCAGGGGCTCAATTGGAAAAGATCAAGATCTCGCGGCAGTCCCCGGAGTCGCTCAGGAAGACTGATATTTTTGTGAACCTAAAAACGATTCGTGACGGATCTCAGCCGGACGTTATGCTTGAAGCGAACGACATCGTCGAAGTTCCTGGACCGTCCGGGACAAAGAAATTCTTCAAAGATATTCTTCGAACACTTGTCCCCGTTTTCACAGGCATGCCCGTGATACTCCCGTAGTAGATTTCCTGGATTTTCTGAGCAAGTTTTATGAAGCAGCTGGACGAATCTGAAAAGAACGAAGGGATGGTTCCATACGTCAACGGCTATCCGATTGGAACGGGTGAAGTTCTCACTGAAAGTTATTACGGAGCGACAGCCGATCAGCAGAGCAGTGACAGGCTCTTGCTACGGTTTGTTCTCAGTACACTCCGTAAGCACTGGATACTGATTCTTGCGATCACGATCCTTGCCACCGCGGGTTCGATACTTTACGTAGCGCAGAAACCCGATTATTTTACGTCCCGTGCTCGTGTCCAGGTTAACGCGGAGAATAATATTGTCCCTCCTGGGAAAGGTGGAGGCAGTGCCATCATCATCGGCAGCTCTGCGAACGATCCCGCTTATTTTGCGACTCAGCTTCAAGTACTAGAGGGATCCGAGCTGTTAATGCGGGTGGTCAAGGGACTGGATCTGGAAAACAACGCGACATTCCGAAACCCAAAGGCGGGCAGGAGCTCGACCGTCTGGCAGAACGTTTTGAGGATGATCGGACAGGGCGATCCTCGGAAGCCGGAGCCAACTGAAAAGCCGGCCGAGCAGAAGTTGGCAACAACTGATTCACAGTATCAGGATCTTACACCCGAAGATATCGACAAGCTCGCACCATACGTTAACCTCATCAGACAGGGCCTCTTCGTAACGCCGGTAAAAGATAACCGGACATCCGTTCGAGAAACCAGGTTGATCGATATTGCATACACACATCAAGATCCTGCCCTCGCTGCAAAGATCTCGAACGCGATCGCCGATACATATGTACTCCAGAACCTCGAGCAGAAGGTTAAGACAAATGCGTCTGCCGGCGACTTTTTGCAAAAGCGAGTCGCCGAATTGCAGGCCGCGATACGAGTTGGCGAGGAACGGCTGATCAATTACTCACGAGACAATCGTATTATCTCTCCGGACGTGAGTCAGAATACTGTCGTCCAGCGATTCGGAGATCTGAACAAGCAATTGGGACAGGCCGAGAATGACAGGATCGTGGCCCAGACGGCATACCAGGCGGCGTATCAAAACGTCATGCGGAACGCGACTGCGGAAGCGGCTGATCCGCAAGTCGTGGGACTCGAAGGTCAACTTACAACTCTTCGACAACGACTGACACAGCTAAAAACGGAGTATACCGAGGAATGGTGGGAAGTAGTTCAAGTGCGAAAGCAAATTGACAGCCTCGAGACCCAGGTAGCCCAACTTCGACGCCGTGCTGTGAATATTCAGATTGCTCGGCTCAAAGAACGTCTCGACGAGGCAAGCGACCGCGAGCAAAGGCTGCGCGGAATTTTTGCTCAGCAACGTGAAGACGTTATTCGACAGAACGAAGTGTCAATCAACTATAAGATAATCCAGCAGGAAGTAGACACAAACAAAACGTTACTGACGAGTCTTCTCCAAAGGTCGCGAGAGAATGATGTCATCTTGCAGGACACTCCGAACAATGTACTGGTATCAGAACGCGCGGCGACGCCAGTCTACCCGACTGGGCCAGAAAGGTCGAAGACAATTCTGCTCGCATTTCTAACGTCGATGTTCGCCGGCTGCGCTTTGGCTATGTTCCTCGGTTGGCTCGATGATTCAATACATTATTCTGACGAACTTGAGGCTACCTTAGGACTTCCCGTTCTTGCCGCGATACCTGCGGTCGCCGGCGGTTTTTCGAGGGCGAGTGCATTCCGGAAATTACTTCCCGGTCGGACGAGACGGACCCGGCATGAGACGTATGATCTTGCCTTATTTGCACGACCGGAGATTGCGGAAACATACATCCAATTGCGTACGCATATTTTGTTATCGAAAGCAGGAGGTCCGCCTAAGACCATACTCGTGAGCTCGGCCGAGGAGAGCGAAGGGAAAACGATGACGGCGCTAAATCTGGCGATCGGATTGTCAGTCCCGAACAAGAAAGTGCTCTTGATCGATGCCGATCTCCGATGCCCAAGGATTGACGCGATAAAAGAAATCCCTAATAAGTTCGGTCTAACCACGCTGCTGGCCGATGGGACACTCACAGACGAGCGTATCGAACAGGCTATCCAAATCGACCCATCGGGTGGCCCGCATATTCTTACGGCTGGTGAACACTCCGTAAGCCCGACGAGCTTGCTC